>JANNUY010000271.1:0-16499 GCA_031414155.1 Acidobacteriota bacterium | reverse complement strand
CTTTTCCGTTCATAAGAGTTTCAGGACTTATGCAAAGCAGAAAGAATTGCCACAGAGGCACAGAGACACGGAGTTTAGTGAGTGTTGCTGGCACTCACCTCTCCTAACCATCTCTTTTCCTCTGTGACTATGTGCCTCTGTGGCTAACTGCTGCATAAGTGTATTTGTTATGGTTTTGCTTCAGCGTTATTGAGAGAACGGGCACTGTAGCCACGCCTATTTTCTTTGTCAAAGCCGCAATCGCCCGTCGCTATTGCCTGCTTCGCACCTCGTACAAGAGTGCCTAAACATTTTCAAAACGCATAGGATTTTAGTGTGTAACGTTTCACTATCCCCTCCACTTAGAGGTGCAAGACGATGAACAGCAAGTTCAAACGAGGTTGCGCAAAGCGGTTCCCGCTAAAATTCTGAAAGCGTAATCATCGTGTTTTGCTAAAGAGATAAAAACAAAAGGTTCGGAGCAGGATTGGTGTTGGTGTGTGGATGGGATGGCTTCGTGCTGCGTCAAGTTACGCGGTTCGGCCCGTTAGCGTGCTTGGCGTGATTCACGTCTGGCGTATCCGTCTGCCTTCAGCCTCTTCCTAACTTCTAACTAAAACATTCTTTTCCTTCTGGTTTCTGGTGCCGCCGGAACGAAGCGTTTTTCGCTGCCATAAGGAGCGATCTTTGAGACTACGTGTCTACCCAAAAAATGTTGAGTTATCGCGCGCCAAGCGGGACGTGACCGGGGCCGGTTTGCCTGGACGCCCGGGGCATCGCTGTTCAGGCGAATTAGGCCAACGGCGTCACGTTATACGCGCGGTAAGTCTCCAGCCAAGTACTAATCATCGTCGCGGCACTTCGATGCAGTACTTGGTGCGCGCTCTGTTCCCGCAAGGGGGCGTTGAGCGCGGGGTGCGTTGTCCACGGATCGTGGGCTGTGGACAGCGCGCTCTGAGTTTTTTTCTCCACCCTGAATAGGGCGCGTCGGCTTGACCCACTAATGCCAATCTATTGGCACATCGGGCCGCGCAACTTAACGAGTTATTTGATTTCAATCGCCGCACGCTTCTTTCCCTCCCTGCCCACGAACCTATTGGCACGGAAAGACGCTGACCCCCTTCCTTGTTAGCCCTCCAAATATGGGGCCTGTTCTTGTCTCGCCCGATAAAAGAACAGGCCCTCCTTCCTTTTCAAGGCTACTCCATCGCCAGTTGTCAGCCGATTACCAAATCAGACAAAGCATTTTCCATTTGTAATTTAAGATTCGAGATTTGTTATTGGCTGATACGATCAGGAACTTCACTTCCGCCAGAAATGGTCAATCAAAAATCTCAAATGGAAAATTGAAAATGTCTTGCTCCCTTATCTCGTAAGCCATTGAGCAAGACGCTTGTTTTTCTCCATCGCCCAAAATGCAACCTTACGCTATGATGCGCGCGTCTGTGCTATGCCGCGCAACGTTTGCGACGGCGCACACTAGATAACTGAAGGCTTCGCGTAGCCACTAAACGGCTATGGCGGCGCACTCCCCGCGTTAAACCTTCGTAGCAATTGTTCGCAGGTTTCGCTTTGAGCGCCACGCGCTCTATCAAGGAGTCTTATGAAGTTCAAGCTCACCGTCCCCGCAGTTTGCACACTCGGTATCGCCTTCGCCCTTTTCGCGCTACCCGGTCTTTTCACCATTTGGGCGCAGGAAATTGGGCACCTCGGCGGCGAAGACCGGTTGCCCCTCGTACAAATCAAACGTGTACGCAAATTCATCGCACGCAATACGGCGCGCAAGAATGACAATATGATCGCGGACGCCAGTGCCGGTGGCAGCATTGCCGTGCGCCCGCCGAGTCGCCCGACGCCGCGCCCCGCCACCAACACCGTCGCTAATAACAACACGCCTAAACCTTCTGTTCCGGTTCCATCAGTCAACGTTCCGCCGGTCAACTTGCCAACCAACTTACCAGTTGACGCGGTGAAAGCGACGACGAATGCGAACAGCACGGCTGACATTGCAACCGCTACGCCGCCAGTGCCGCGCAAGCCGACGCCATTTGAAGAAGCGATGACAACAGCCGATGTGGCAGCCGCCGTGAATAAGAACATCGAAGCCGCCGTCGCTTATCGTCAGGCGTTGGGGTTGCAACCGAATTCAGCCGATGCGCAATTGGGCTTGAGCGATGCGCTGGCTGATAACAAAGACTATCAAGCGGCGTTGCGCGAATACGACAAGTTGCTCGCGCAACAACCCAACAACCTCGAAGCCCGTCGCGGTCGCGCTGACGCGCTTTATGAATTGCGCCGCTATGACGACGCGATCAAAGATTACGAAACGCTGTTGCCGGTTCAGGCCAATGACGGCGGGTTGCATAACAATTATGCCAACGCGCTTTATCGCACCGGCCAGCGCGCCAACCGTGAACGCGCGATTGAGCAATACCGCTTGGCCGTCAAACAGTCTCCGTCATCAAGCGACGCGCACGCCGGGCTTGCCAATGCGCTGCGCACCGCGCAACAACTGAGTGAAGCACAACAGGCGGCTGAAACGGCGGTCAAACTTGATCCGCAATCGGCGCTGTCCCATTCGATTTTGGGGCGCGTCTATGCCGAAACCAAAGATTTCGCGCGCGCCAATGCCGAAGGCGAAAAGGCCATCAAACTCGCGCCGAACGATGCGTTTATGCACGTGAATATGGGCGGCATCTTTTACATGCAAAACCGCACCGATGACGCGTTGCGTTCATATTTGCGCGCGACTTCTTACGACAAGCAATGGGCTTTCCCGCACAACAGTCTGGGCAATCTTTTCAATTCGGCGAACCGCAACGGCGAAGCTATCGAAGAGTTCACGCTGGCGACACAACTTGAACCCAACAACGCGACCTATCACAACAACCTGGGGACGGCGCTCGCACGCGCGGGCCGCTGGCCGCAAGCGTTGGTGAGTTTCAAAGAGGCGACCGCACGCGATAAAAACAATCCGTCGCCGTGGTTTAATCTGGGCGCGAGCTTCATGTCGTTGCGGCAATTTGACGACGCGGCTGAATCGTTCCAACGCGCTGTCAATATCGAACCCAACAACCCGCGCTTCCTCAAGGCGCTGGCTGAGGCTTTCACCGCAGCCGGCAAAAAGAACGAAGCCAAAGCCATCCTGAAACAACTCGAAGGTGCAGGCGGCACTCCGCCTGCTGCCAAAGACACCAAGGGCGAAAAGAAAAAGAAAAACAAATAAAGGACGCGGGGAAGATGAGAAGCCATACCTCTCATCTTCCCCATTACTTTCAAGTGCCACCACGACCGACTCACAAATGACTGAATCCCCAAAGTCTGACTTAATTGATAAAATCGTTTGCGGTTACCGCATCAAGCAGGAAATCGGTGAAGGCGGGATGGGCAAGGTTTATTTAGCTGAAAGCGCCTATCTCACCGAATACAAAGAGCAAGTCGCCGTTAAAACACTGACCGCCAAAAACGAACGTCAGGCCGCGTTGTTGCAAGACCTATTCATCCGCGAAGCCAACATTCAGGTACAGCTTAAACATCCGCACATCGTCAGCGTCATTCAATTCGCTATCGAACACGACGCGCATTTTCTGTTGCTCGAATACGTGCCCGGTTATGACCATCGCGGACGCCGACTGACCAACGTCGCCGAAGTGTTGCGTTACGAAACCGGCGCGATGCCCTATCAACGTGCGTTAAAAATGTTTGTGCAAGCGCTCGACGCGCTCGATTACGCACACAATTTCAAATACCGCTGGGAAGGCGAAGAGCGCACCGGCATCGTCCACCGCGACATCAAGCCCGCCAATATGCTGTTGGTGAATGCCGACACGATCAAGCTCAGCGATTTCGGCATCGTCAAAGTGCAGCAGCGCCGCGAATCGGCAACCTCACGGCTCACGCCCGGCACCAGCGCCTATATGGCACCCGAAGCGATTCAGGGGCCGCATCATTACGGCTTGCTCGAACTCGACGGACGTTCGGATATTTATTCGTTGGGCATCACGCTTTACGAAATGCTCACCGGACGCCTGCCCTTCAAACCCGACGAAGGCGAAAACCCCGACGTTTCGATGCGGCGCAAACAGGTCGAAGAAATGCCGCCGCCGCCTTCGACGATCTATCCGCAAATTCCTGCGGCGCTCAATCAGGTCGTGATGAAAGCGCTGCAAAAAAATCCCGACCGGCGCTATCAATCAGTGCGCGATTTCAAAGCCGCGATTCTCGCGCTCAACGAAACGCTCGCCCTCGGACTCAAAGACCCTTACGACACCAATGACCTCGGCCCAAAAACGAAAGGGCAAAACGCAGCGATCACTGCCGCGCCCAGCGGAGCCGCTACGCAGTACGTTAACGTAAACGCTTCGGCCACAACGCGCGAGCTTATCGCCGCCGCTGAAACCAATGCGCGCGGTTGGAACCCTACGCCCATCCCCGGCAGTTCGCCCGACGGTCAAGGAGCGACACAACTTACGCCCGTACCGACCGGCTCACTCCCTGGCGTCGTGCCGCCTGATGCGCCCGCACCGGCACGCGGCAAACTTTATGCGACGGTCGCCTTGCTGGCCCTCGCTATCGCAGCCTTAGGCATATTTCTCTATCCCAAATTCCTTCCCGCGAACGGCACTGCCATCGTATCGTCTTCGCCCGCGGTGCCGGTAAAAACGCCTGCGGACATGGCCGCCATCGCAGGCGGAACTTATCGGATGGGGCGCGATCTAAAAGACGAAGAGAAAAATTACACGATCACCAGCGGAACCCAGCAAGAGAAACCTTTCCGGTTTGATTACCCCGCGCACGCCGAAACCGTGAAGCCCTTTTATCTCGACCTGACCGAAGTCTCGCGGCGCGCTTATGGCGAATTCGTCAAGGCTACGCAACGCAATGCACCCAGCGATTGGGGCGGAGCCACGCCGCCTGCCAACACCGAAGACATGCCGGTCACGCACGTAAGTTTTAACGACGCGACCGACTATTGCGCGTGGCGCACCTCGCAACGCAACGCCCAGCACAATGAGGGATTGCTCTATCGCCTGCCCACCGAAATCGAGTGGGAGTTCGCCGCGCGCGGCAACCACGCAGGCGAACCGAATCAACCGCTCAACCTTTATCCATGGGGCGACGAATGGACGCCGGGCAATGCCAATACGCGCGAATCGCGCCTAGCCCATCCGCAAATCGTCAGCGCCAATCGGCAGGCCGCGTCGCCTTTCGGCGCGCTGAATCTCGCGGGCAATGTTTATGAATGGACGGCCACCGACTTTCAGCATTACCCCGGCAGCGATCAAGAAACACCCCGCGAAGCGGGCTATCAAGGCACTTACCAAGTCGTACGCGGCGGCTCATTTGATTTCACGAAAGAATATGCGATGACCACAACGCGCGTATGGGCCAAGCCTACCAGTCAGGGGCCGCGTTTAGGGTTTCGTTGTGCGGCAGAAGTGAAACGCTGAGGCTTACCAGTTTATGGCTTCGGGCGCTTGCGCAAAGAGAGGTTGCCACGAAGCCAGCCGTGGCGCTTGTCGTTTGATCTCAAACCACACCGTAGGATGTTGCATGCGTTGCAAGGCTTTAACGAGTTGTTTCAATTCGCTGGCCGGAGCGCCCGCGTTGCGGAGCATGAGGTATTCCATCAGCCGCGCGCGGTAATTGTCGTGCGCTTCGCGGCGCGCGAGCACGAGGATGTCAGGGTCGTTGAGGCGCAATAGGCTCAACACAAAGTCAGCGCGTTTTCGTTCTGGCGTTCCGACCGCAGCAATTGGCACGAACTCAAACGTATCGCGCAAATCCAACATCAGCCATTGCGCGGCGTCTTCGCGGCGCGGATTGATGAGCGCCTGTTGCCCCGCAAGCGGCGGCGTAACTGGCGTGTTCCGCACGCGTACCAATTCAACCAAATCGCCCGCCGCATTCAACACCGCCGCGCGATTGCTCTTGTAACGATTGCAGCGCCCGCAGGCATACACGTAATTCCCGAAAGCAAAAACCAACTCAGGATAAAAAGACTTCGGCTGCATGTGCTCGACTTCAATGCCCGCCGAATCTTCGCAATAGACGCAACGTTGCGCGCCGGAACACATTCGCCCCAACGTCTCGCGTACCACCTTAAAAGTTTTATTCGTCGCTTTGTTGCGGTTCGAAAATTGTTTCTCGGCGGCTTTGATCTGCGCGGCGTAATCGCCCGCCGCCAACACTTCATCCTGCCAGGCGCTCAATTGCGTCGTCGCGGCAGCCGCCAATCTGACATTGGGTAAGCGAATCATTTGGCTTTCTTCAGTTTGGCTTTCGGTTTAGCAGTTTTGCGGCTGGACGTTTTGGTCGCCGCCGGTTTCGCCGCTTTTTTCGTGCCGTTGCGTTTAGCCAGCATCGGAGCCGCCATCGGCAAAAGCGCTTTCGTGAAATTCAGCGCGAACTCCGGCGTGACTTCATGCGAAGTCGTCGGCATCGCCGCGCGCAAATTGTCTTGCTCGCGTAACTCAGCGGCACTCAATCCGGCTTGCATCTCTCTCACATTCAATTCCGCCAATCGTTGCGAATGGGCTTTGGCAACGTCAGAGCGCGTGATTTCAGCGCCGAAAACCTGCGTGCCATAAGCATCCTGTACGTTGCCATAAAGCAGCCGATTCAACGCATCGCCCGTCACTTGTTCCATCACTTCGCCACTGCCCGGCGTAGGCAAATGCCAAATCGAACCGACTTCAGCCGCCTGACAAATCAACGGACTATGCGTCGTCACAATGAATTGAATGTTCGGGAAGTGTTCGCGGAACCAAAAACCAATGCGCCGTTGCCACGTCGGGTGCAAGTGCGCGTCTATTTCGTCAATGAGTACAATGCCCGGCACGATAACTTTGGAAGCGTCATCAGGGTCAAAGATTTTATCGTGACCAAAGACGCGCTCCATTTGGCGAATCAATTCAAAGGTCAGGCTGAGAATCGAACGATAACCGTCACTTAAATCCGTTACCGAGAATTGCCGTCCTTCTGCATCTTCAAATTGCACTCCATCAGAAGACACTTCGACGAGCTTGGCTTGGTGCGGTAAAAAATCAGGCTGATTGATGAAAGCGATTAAGTGTTCGAGTAATCGCCCTTCAGGCTTATTTTCGAGCGCCTTGAATTTCAACGAGCGCAACCAAACTAATGCTTCTGTTAAGGCAAAGTGTTCACCGAAAACAGAAAGATGTGCGCCTAACCTTGGCAAAGATTTATAAATTTCCTGGCTTCCTTCGTCCCCGCCAGAAAACCTGCGAAAAGGCCCGTAAGCCGCTGTGAAACCAAGTCCTGGTAGATTGGTCGCCTGAATAAAGTGTGAGGGACTACCGTAAATGATTTCATCGTCTTTTAGCTGAAGCTTTACTTCTAAAGGCTTCAATAAGGCATACGAAAATGTACCATCTTCATTGTTAGGAAAACGCAATTCGCTGTCGGTATAACTTGGATGAACTGCTATCGAACCGCTTTTGCAATTTCTACGAAGCCAAACTCCGATACTTTGCCGAAGCCCCTGCCACTCGCTCACGCCTACGATACTCAATGCAATTGCACGCAACAATGTAGATTTCCCCGCCCCATTATCACCAATCAACACATGCCATCCGGCTTCTTTTCCGGCGGGCACTTCCCAATCCAGTTTCTCGATTGATCGAATGTTTTCGATATGAACTTTGCGGATGTACATAGGGCTTTTCTGTTTGCGTAAAGGTAATGGACTGCGGCGCAGCCCGTGCCAGCGAATTGTTCGATATGACCTGACGTTACGCAAGGAAAGGATGGTAATCAGTCAAAGCAGCAAGCTGATGATTCGCGTGACAGGTTTTTGCGGCTGCGCCGCAGTGATGTGCGGAAAGGCTTCGCCTTTCCGGTAAGCTCGGCACTTTATCGGGCTATGCCCGCCACGTCTTCGGCGCAACGACGCCAGGGGGCATAGCCCCTTAAACTGGGGGCACGCTTGAGGAAAGGCGAAGCCTTTCCTCACATCACTGCGGCATAGCCGCAAGAATCAATGAGGCCTTTCAACTGTGACGCTCGCTTCATATGAGTCTTGTATGTTTGCAAGCCCGCGCAAAAACAAAACGACGGGACAGGTGATAAACACCCGTCCCGTCGTGTGAGAGTTAAACGTCAGGCCGTGTTATTCCGGCAAGACGGTGAACATTGGCGATGACGTACCCGTTCGCCCATTCGAATAATCAGTCACCGTAATTGCGCGTTTACCCAAATAACCGATCTGCGCGTTCGAGGCGATCACGAACCGCGCCGTGATGCGCGTACTCGTAACGTTGAGCGTCGTGGCATTGATGCCGCCGCCGTTGACCGAAGCGACGCTGTTCGCCGTGAAGCCAGTTCCCACAATCACTACGTTGACCGTCGTGCCGCGCTTGCCGCTATTGGGCGTAATGCCGCTGACGACGACATCGGGCGCGGGGCCTTCGATGGTGAAGGCGAGTTCGGCGCTTTCGCCTACGCCGCCGCGACCGTCGCTGACGCGCAAGCGGATGTTGTAAGAGCCGGTAAACAAGCGCAACACGGGCGAGACCGTCGTCGCAATCGGAGTCGTATTCGAACCGTTGAACCACTGATAAGTGAGCGGGTCGCCGTCTGGGTCGGTTGACGCAGAGCCGTTAAAGGTGACGTCAGTGTCTACGCCATTGGTGGCGATGATAACGGCATCCGCCGGAGTGCGGGTTGCGACCGCCACCGGATTGCGATTGCCTTGCGTGACGCCTTGCACGGTGACGTTTTGCGTGACGCTGAACCCGCGCGCGCCCGCGTTGTCTATGACTTCGAGCCGCACGGCGTGTTGACCGATGGTCAATTGCACCGCCGCCGTGACGCCCATCGCCACTTTGACGTTGTTGTCATACCACTCATAGGTCAACGGGCCGTTTTCAGGATCGGTCGAAGTCGAGCCGTCCAGATTGACCGTCGCCGCCGTTGCTCCGCTGGGCGCGAAGATCGTGGGTTGCAATGTATTCATCCGCGCGGTCGGGGCCTGATTGTTCGGGTCACTGACCGTGATGGTGAACTCAGACGATAAGCCCGTTGCCGCTTTGTTGTCGGCGGCTTGCACGCGCACGTTGTAAACACCCACGTTTGCGCCGTTGGGATTGATAAACAACGAAGCCGTGCGCGCCGTCGGATTGGGGTTAATCACCGTCACGAACGACAAAGCAGGCACGAGCGTGAACGTCACCGGGTCGCTGTCAGCATCAGTCGCCGATAAAGCTACGGTCAGCGTTTGCGATTTCGTGAGGCTTTGATTCGGCACGTTATCCGGCACAGGCGGACGATTGGTCGGTCCGGTCGGAATCAAACGACGAATGCGCAAGTTGCCCGTGTCGCAAAAATAAAGCTCTCCGCCCACGTTGCGCGTGATGCCCGTTGGCGTGTTCATCGTGGCGCTAAAACCAGGGCCGTCGTCACCTGAGAAACCCGTCACGCCAGTGCCCGCAATCGTGCTGATCTTGTTGTCAGCCGCGTCTACGCGACGGATGCGTTCGCCGTCGGTTTCGGTGATGAAGACATTATTGGCAGCATCAACTAAAACATCGAGCGGATTGTTCAACCCAGCCGCCGGAGCCAACGCGCCGTCGCCGGTCGAAGCATTCGCGCCCGTACCGGCAAAGGTCGAGATCGTATTGCTGTTGATGCGGCGAATGCGGTTGTTGCCGCGATCAGCGACGAAAACCGTCAGGCCGTCACCCGCCACGGCGATGCCAGTCGGATTATTGAAACGTCCGGTGGTGGCCGCCACGCCGTCACCGGCAAAGCCTACGCTGCCATTGCCCGCAAGCGTGGTGAGCGCGTTTCCGGCAATGCGCACGACACGGCTGTTGCCCGTGTCGGCGACGTAAACATTGCCTGCGGTGTCAACGGCTACGCCTTGCGGGAAGTTGAGCGGCGTACTTGTCGCAGTGCCATCAGCGCCAATACCTGCGGCTCCGTTGCCCGCAAAAGTTGAAATGGTATTCGTCGCCAGATCAATGCGGCGGATGCGCTGATTGTTGGTGTCAGCGACGTAAAGCAAATTGCGCGTGCTGTCTAAGGCCAAACCCGTCGGGCTGTTGAGTCGCGCATTGGCCGCCGTCGCGCCGTCTCCGGCAAAGCCCTTGCCCGCGCCTGCGAGCAGGCTGACGACGCCGTTCGCGGCAATCGCGCGAATCTGATGCGACTGTTCGTCAGCCACATAAATCGTACCGTTCGTATGCGCCGCAATGCCGCGCGGACGCCGGAAGCTCGCCGCCGTGCCTTGTCCGCCATCGCCGCCGCTGCCGTAACTGCCGCTGCCCGCATAGGCCGCCATGTTGTAATTGGACGAACTCACCACCGCGCAACCCGAACCGGTGCAACTGACGATGACGCGGAAGGTCGCCGTGCGCACGTTGCCCGCCACGTCTGATGTGGTCAACGTCACTGTGGTCGTACCTAATGGGAACGTGCTGCCCGACGCAGGCACGGCGGTGACCGCGCGCGCGCCTGCTACCAAGTCAGTCGCCGTTGGCAAGGCGAAATTCACGACCTTGCTGTTGCCCGTCGTGATCGTTTCGGTGATGTCGGCAGGCGTGCTGGAAAACGTCGGCGGCGTCGTGTCTTGCACCGTCAACGCTTTCGGCGTCGTACTCGTCGTGCCTCCCGCGCCGCTCACTCCGGCAGACACCGTCAGCACGATGGAATGCGCGCCAAGCGCCAATGTCGGATTGATCGAGAGCGCACCGCCAATCGTTACCGGTTGTTGGCTGGGTCGCGTATCTGTCCAAACGACGCTGGTGAGGTTGTCGCCATCAGGATCGTTTGCAGTGCCTACGAATTGAACTGCTGCGCCATTCGAGCTGGTGGCTTCAACCGTCGTGGGAATGGTGCCCGAATCCACGACCGGCGGACGATTCGCCGGATTCACCGTAATGGTAATCGTCTTACTGTCTGACAACACCGGACTGCCGTTATCGGTGGCGGTGAAAGTAACGTTAAAAACAACAGGCGTCGTACTTGGAACTACGTCGAAGCTGGGCGTCCAGCTAAACGCGCCCGTCGAAGTGTTCAACGTCGCATCATTCGGCGCGGTCGTCGGCAACGCAGGCGTGCTACTCATCGAATAAGACAGCGTTTGTCCGACTTGATCGGTGGCGGCCAGCGTGAAAGCAAGTGCCGCGCCTTCGGCTACCGTCTTGTTGCCGGGGCTGGTCAACACCGGAGCCGCGTTGGGCTGGTTGCTGGTGCGGCGAATGCGATTGTTGCCAGTGTCTGCGACGTAAACATTCGAGGCAGTGGCAAAGACACCGAGCGACGAACTAAGCGCCGCCGAAAAGGCCGGGCCACCATCGCCGCTGAAACCGATCTGGCCGTTGCCGATGATGGTTTCAATCACGCGGGTGCCTGCGTCAACCCGGCGGATGCGGCTGTTGCCCAGATCGCTAATGTATAAATTCCCGGCGGCATCGGTGGCAATGCCCGCTGGCGAACGCAACCTTGTCGAAGTGCTGGTCGCAAGACCGTCCCCGTCAAATCCCTCACGCACATTCAATTGCGTTGGCCCAAGATTGTAAGGAGCGTAGCTGTCAATCGTGTAAGTCGTCTGGGTGCCGGAAGTGGTGGGTCGAATGCGACGGATGCGATGATTGTCGGTGTCAGAGACATAAATGGTGGTGCCGAATACGGCCACCCCGGTCGGACGCTTCAACCGCGCCGCGCTGACCAGTCCGCCGTCACCCGCCGCACGGCCATCACCAACTTGCCCTGCGCGAAAGATGAATCCACCCGTCGAACTTTGCGCCACGACCACATGGTTTCCCGCGTCGGCGACAATCACATTGCCCAAAGTGTCTACGGCTACGCCGGTCGGCTGATTCAATTCTGAAGCGCCCTGCAAGGTCGTCGCCATTCCCATCACGGTGGTGATGATTTTCGTCGTAACGTCTACGCGGCGAATGCGGCGATTGCCCGTGTCAGCGATATAAAGATTGCCTTGCGTGTCTACTGCAACGGCGGAAGGCGCATTCAAGGTCGCCAGCGTCGCTACTCCGCCGTCGCCATTGACCGCTGTCGCGCTGGCTGAAGCCATGCCCTGCGAACCCGCGTAAGCGACGATCTTGCCGTCGCTCACATTCACACGGCGAATCACCTGATTATTGGTGTCGGCGATATACCAATTGCCTTGCGCGTCAACGGCAAAGCCGCTCGGGCCATCAAGTTTCGCGCTGGCAGCAGGGCCGTCATCGCCTGAGAAGCCGCCCGAACCGTCACTGACGATAGTGGACAATGCGCCTGCGGCAACCTTGCGTAAACGGTTGTTGCCTGCGTCCATCAACAGCAGTTGCGGTACGTTGCTGACCGAAATGACTTGCAAGCCCATCGGCGTATTCAAGCTGAAATTGGTCGCGGGTGTGCCGTCGCCGTTATAACCCTGCTGTGTACGGCCTGCGATGGTGTTGACAGAACCATTGGTGTCTACGGTGCGAATGCGGTGATTCAGCGTATCAGAAATATAAATCAACCCATTGTCACCGGCGCTCACGGCGGAAGGCGTATTGAGTTGAGTCGTCAAACCTGTGCCGAGTTCGGCATTGAAACCAGGAATGCCCGTGCCGACGAGATGGCGCACTCTCGGAACATCTTCAGTCACGACGACTCTGACGCGATGGTTGTCGGTATCGGCAATCACGATGCGGTTATTCGTCGCAACCGCCACATCGGTCGGGCGATTCAATAAGGAATTTGACGCCGGATCGCCGTCCTCGCTCGTACCGGACTGCCCCGATGAGCTGCCCGCAATCAACGTCAACGTAGGCGTTAGCGCCAGATTGTTGAGCGAAACGATGCGATGGTTCCCTGCGTCGGCGATGAGCAGGCTGGTGTTGTTATTCGTGTTGAAAGCTATGCCGAGCGGCGCGTTGAAAGAAGCGCCCGCAATGGTCAGCCCCGTGCCCGCCGTGCCGCTGCCCGCAAAGGTCGTGATGATGTTCGCGGTGTCAACTTTACGAATTTTGTTATTGCCCGTGTCTGAAATATAAACGTTGCCCGCCGCATCCAGTGCGACATCTGAGGGGCTGCTCAAGCGGGCTGCCGTAGCCAATGCACTATCGCCGGTTGCGCCCGCCTGGCCTACGGCTCCGGCAAAGACAGTTGAAGTGCCCGCGCCTGTGTCAACTTTGCGCACGACGTGATTCGCTGTGTCAGCGACGTAAAACACCGTGCTGCTAGCCGCCGCAATGCCGCGCGCGTTGTTGAATTGCGCATTCAATCCTGTGCCGCTGCCGCCGCTGCCAACGACGGTGTTGAGATTGAGAACGCTAGATTGCGCAGCCACCGGACGGCGCAACAGGCCGATGCCCCACACCAATCCGCCGATGACCAACGCGCTTAATAACGCGACACGCCAATGAGATGACTGAGCTTGGCGATGATTACGGGATACAACCTTCTTCTGTGGTAATTTCAATTTCAGCATATCAATACCTTTCAATACGTTTGTGACCTTTGGTCAATCACTTGTGGTTACAGATCGCAGCGAACACGCGCGCAATGGTTCAGGCTACAAATTCACACGAAGGTACTGCTTTGTGGGGTGCCTTCGTGTCAGTTCGCAGCACCGTTAAAACAATGCCGGTTGTTGACACTTTTTTCAGTGTGGAAATATCGGGTAACTGGCTTCAGAGCCAGCCTCACCGGGCGGGTTGCCAAAGTGGGTTTGCAGGCAAGTGGCGCGCAGGTGCTTCGTGGGGAATTAAGGAAAAAGACTGCCGAAAGCGGCACGAAAAAGTTTCGCGCCCATCGGGCAAATTGAACGGGGCCGATTGAGCTAGTCAGGGATAGCGGCGTGCTAACGGGATTGAATGCACGCCGACGGGGCTATACGGACGCTTTCGTCAAACGTGAGCCGAAACGGGGCAAATGCTTCAGTTCAGCCGGAATTGAATTGTTTCTCTGAAAAAATGACCTGATCGGGGTGATGCAAAGTGACGGGGCAAATTCAAAAGTCAGGCCGGTTAAGTTCACGCTGATGGGCTTCGTTGCAAATCGAACATCTAAAGTTGCCCGCGAGTGGGCGTTGCTTGCAAGTGAGGAAGCCTTCCAACGTGGCGGGGATTCTAAGTGGGCAGTGGAACGCGGTCAAACACTTTCTTTTTAATACAAACAGCGGCTCAAGCTCCGCTGCCCGTGCGGCGGAACCAATCAACGAACTTGCGCATCCCCGCCGCCACTGGCGTCGTCGGCTGATAACCCAATAAACGTTGGGCTTTGCTCACGTCCGCCATCGTGAGCGGCATGTCACCTGCCACCGCCGGTTGGCGATCAATGACGGCCTTTTGACCGAGCGCTTCTTCGAGCAAGGCGATCATTTCAGTGACCGTCACGGTTTGGGATTCGCCCAGATTGATGATTTCGTAAGGCGTCGCATCGTATGCAAGCGCCGCCGTCACGCCGCTGATGATGTCGTCAACGTAGGTGAAATCCCGCACCGCCGTGCCATCGCCATACAGCGGAATCGGCTGCTGATTCGCAATCAGTCGCGCGAATTTATGAATCGCCAGATCAGGCCGTTGGCGCGGACCATAAACCGTGAAGAACCGCAAACACACCACCTGCATGTCATAAAGATAGCTGTAAGTATGCGCCATCAATTCGCCCGCCGCTTTGGTCGCGGCATAAGGCGAGATCGGCATCAGCGGCGCATCTTCTTTGAAAGGCGGCACGGCGACCGGGCCGTAAACCGAGCTCGAAGACCCGAAGACAAATTTCTTGATGCCGTTGCGTTGCGCCAGTTCCAACAGGTTCAAAGTACCCGTCACATTCGACTCATGATAACCACGCGGATCAATCACCGAAGGCCGCACGCCGGCTTTCGCCGCGAGATGAACAATCGCGTCGAAGACTTCTTCGGCGAACACATTTTTCAGTTCGTCGTAATTGCGTATGTCAGCTTCGACCAGGCGATAAGCCGGATGTTTCAAGTGTTCAGCGATGTTCTGACGTTTGATCGAAGCGGCGTAAAAGTCATCGAAGTTGTCTACGACGACGATGCGCGCAGGATTGTCGCGCAACAAACGATCTACCAAATGGCTGCCGATAAATCCGGCTCCGCCTGTGACTAGAATGCGTCGGTTCTTCATAGCTCGCGTTATACCATAGCCCCACGGCCTTTCGGCAAAGTAGGTTTTTTTCGCTGAAGCTGAAACCTCTTCCCAAAAGCGCACACACACGCGGCAACTGATTGCAGATTTGAGATTGCGGGTTGTAAAAGATGCTCAATGGAAATGCTGAAACAAAAACGATTGGGTATGCGCGTGATTTGGTCAATCAGCGAAACGCCGTGCTTGCGATCAATCCGCAATCCGCAATCCACAATCCACAATCTGAAAGGGGGCGAATGAGTCAGGCAGAACTCTCGCCCGGCGTGATTGCCCGCGCCAAAACCGGCGACGAAGAAGCTTTTCATATGATTTTCCGGCGCTACGGACGACCGGTACTGAGTTTTATTTACCAACACGTCAACAACCACTCACTGGCCGAAGAACTCGCGCAGGAAACTTTCGTGCGCGCTTATCGCAATCTGCCCGGCTTGCAGGATGACGCGCGGCTTTCGACGTGGCTGTTCGGCATTGCGCGCAACGTGGCGCGCGAGTCTTATCGCCACAAGCTGCGCGACGAAAAAAAAGTTGATCTTGATACGCCCGAAGCATTGCGCATTCGCGCCACGGGCGCGCTGCCCGAAGGCGCTATGCTCGACCGTGAATTACAACAAGCCATCACGCGCGCGCTCGCCCAACTCGACGAAGACAAGCGCACCGTGTTCAGCCTGAAAATTTTTCACGAGAAAAGTTACGAAGAAATCAGCGCCATCACCGGACATTCCATCGGCAAGCTCAAAACCGACTTGCACCGCGCCCGCCTGGAGATTCGCAAATTGATTGCGCCCCTAATGAATACGGAGGACTTGAGATGAATTGCACTCAATGCCAAAACGAACTGGAAGAATTTCTTTACGGCGAACTCGACGCCGCGCTTACCAACGCTTTGCGCGCGCACTTGCGTACGTGCGAAGTCTGCGCCGCGCAACAAGCCGCGCTCGAAAGCGAACACGAAGTCTTTACGCAATACTACGAACAGACTGCGCCCGAACCATCTGAGACGATGTGGCGCGCGATTCAAGCGCAGCTTCACATCGAAGGCCGCCCCGTCATCACAGAACCGCCAGCCAGTTGGTGGCAGCGAATGTTTGTCCTTTCAGGCTGGTGGCGACAGGCTGCGTTCGCTACGGCATTGGTGTCGGTGTCGGTCGCGGCGACAACGATTTATTTCAAATGGCAGGAGCAATCCGTTCAGATGAAAGATATTGCGGTGATAGCCACACCGACGCCGCAGCCTTCGCCGACTGCATCACTGATCGTTGCGCCAGAAACGTCAACGCCTGCGCCAAAGGTCAATGCACCGCAACTCGAAAAACGTTTCGCTGCGCAACCTGCGCCGAAACCGTTGAAGCTGACCGAAGAGCAAACGTTGCAAAATCAACTGGCGCGCGCCGA
>JANNUY010000270.1:0-1510 GCA_031414155.1 Acidobacteriota bacterium | reverse complement strand
TGCGCTGAACGACGACGCGCCTGCTTTCAAAACCTTTGTCGAAGATTTCACGCGCAAGGCCGCCGGTGCAGTCGCCGCCAGCAACGCGAGCGGCATGCCGGTGCTGAAACCTATCGCCACGCCGCTGGCGATTACGGGCGTCTCGCCTGACGTCATCGCCAAATTCGCGCCGCAATTTCAGGCACTGGGCTTTTATCCCGTCGCAGGCATGGCCGGAGCCGCACCAATCAGCGAGTTGAAAAAGTCTGACGCGAATACGTTAAAGCCTGGTTCAACCATCGTCGTGCCGCTCATTCGCGGAGACTTTTCGATTTCGGCGGCGGGTACTGTGACGTGGCGCGATGGCAATAAAATTTATGCCTTCGGCCATCCGTTCCTTTCCATCGGCGTGTCTGACTTTCCCATGAACGAAGGCGAAGTCATCACCGTGCTGCCGAGTCAGGCGAATTCGTTCAAGATTGCTTATCCGACCGCCAACGTAGGCGCAATGTTGGGCGACCGTTCGACGGCGATTTATGGCGAGTTGGGCAAAACGGCGCAGATGTTGCCGGTTGAGTTGAACTTGCGCACGAGTCGCGGCGAATTGAAACCGTATAAATTCGATATGGTGATGGATCGCTTTCTCACGCCGATCTTGATGCAAATGACGGTGATGGCAACGCTCGGTGCGTCAGAGCGGACGATTGGCGATTCGACGCTGCAAATCAGCCATCGCCTTTCGGTCAAAGGCCAGCCCGACATTGTGCTGGAAAATCGCATCTCAACCTCAATGAATGCGCCGATGTCGGCTGCGATGGCGATTTCGCAACCGTTAAACGCGCTGATCAACAGCGGTTTCAGCGATTGCCAGTTGACCGGCATCAAACTCGACATCGTTTCGCGCGACGCCCGCACGCGCGGCGCGCTTGATCGCCTGTGGATCAATCAAACCGAAGTCAAACGCGGCCAAACCGTCGAGATTCAAGCCTTCGCGCGCAAAGAGGACGGCAGCGAATACCTCGAACGCATTCCCGTGACGATTCCCGCCGACGCGCCGTTAGGTTCGTTGCAAATTTCCGTCGGCGACGGCGCAGCCGTGCAACGCGAAGAACCGCGCGCCGGTTTCACGCCCAAGAACACTGCGCAACTCGTCCGCGAACTGAACAAGATTCGCAAGGCTGATCGTTTGTACGTGCGCCTCACGCGCTCGTCCGGCGGCGCAGTCATCAACAACGAAGAACTGCCCAACCTGCCGCCTTCGATACTGGCGACGTTGGGGGCAGATCGCACAGTGGGCGGATACGCGACGACGCGCACGGCGACGGTGTTGGAAAAAGAACTTGCTCCGGCAGAATTCGTCATCACGGGGTTGCGGTCGTTTAGCGTGACAGTGGTAAATCAATAACATAGACGCGAAGCGTGTCCGTAGCCCGACTGTTAGCGAGGGCTACCTTGAGGATGCGCCTAATGATGCCAAAGGGCGCAATGTCGAGGTAGCCCTCGCTAACAGTCGGGCTACGGACACGCTTCG
>JANNUY010000269.1:0-5441 GCA_031414155.1 Acidobacteriota bacterium | reverse complement strand
CGAGCATCCCCGCTCGCCGTAAAAACGAAACCGCGTCGCTTTCTTTTTTTCCGAACGAAAGCGGCGCGGTTTTGTTTTTGTACCTGGTGGGAGATTTTTGGGTCGTGGTAAAGCCGGTGGAGTTCAGCCACGAATTGACACGAATTTTTACCAAGTCGAATCACTGAAAAGATGAGGCTAGTCTGCCTTTTCCTTCGTGAAAATTTGTGTCAATTCGTGGCAAAACCTTTCTTGCTTGAGCCACTACCAAAAATTCTTTCGCCGCCGGAATCCAATCGCCCAAAGCCCACCGTAACCCAATTGCATCACGAACTATTCCGTTCCGCGCAATTATCACGAGGGGTTATGCAACAGCGTTCATCATTGAATTTTGGGCTATTGATGGTATTGGTGACGGTATTGGGCAGCGCGCTATTCGTCAGCGGATGCGCGACGACCAGGGCCGCGAAACCGGCGGCGACGCCACTCACCAGCGGAAGTTGCGCGATTGCGCTCGCCTTGCACAAAGGCGAAGCGCCGATTGACAGCGAGATTCGTGCGCGGCAAGGCCAGATCAAGCAATTCAATTGGCAAGTCAACGAACAAGCCGTAGACGCTACGCCCAGCGTAGAAAAACTGGGCTGGCGCTTCGTCGAAAAGGCACGGCGCAGTTACGATCCGGGCTATTACAAGTTGGCTGAACAGTGCGCCGCTTGTATGGAAGAGTTGCAAGTTACCCGCACGGGCGAACCCGGTAAGGTGAAAAACGCAGCGGCGCTGTTGTTGCGCGGCCACATCCTGCAAAACCTGCATCGCTTTAATGAGGCGGAACCCATCGCGCGCGAACTCGCCGCCAAGCGCGGCTTGGCCTTCGATCACATGCTGCTCGGCGATGTGCTGCTCGAACAGGGCAAGCTCGACGAGGCCGCGCATTGCTATCAAAAGGTGCTAGATTTGAAACCGGGCTTGCAGGCTTATACGCGCGCGGCGCAGTTGCGCTGGTTGCAAGGCGACACCGTAGGCGCGATTGAAATGGCGTTGCAAGCAACGCGGCTCGGCACACCCAGCGACCCTGAGGCGGGCGCGTGGGCGGCGACCAGACTGGCGTTTTTCGATTTGCATTACGGCGCGTTGCCGCAAGCGGCGGCGGCCTGCGAGACGGCGCTTGAACTGATGCCGCAATACGCCCCGGCCTTGTTGATGAAAGGCCGCGTGTTGTTGGCGCAAAACCGCGCTTCGGCGGCGATTCCTTTTTTGCAAGACGCGGCGCGGCAAAATCCGCTGCCCGAATATCAATGGACGCTCGCCGACGCCTTGCGCGCCGAGAAGCGCGACGCCGAAGCCCAAGCCATTGAAGCGACCTTGCAAACCAAAGGAGCCAGCGAAGACCCGCGCACTTACGCGCTTTATCTGGCAACGCGGTCGGGCGATGCGACACCAGCGTTGAGGCTCGCAGAAGCTGAATTAAAGAATCGGCAGGACATTCACAGTTACGACGCACTGGCGTGGACGCTTTTGCGCAACGGGCAAACCGCAGCGGCTTGGCAAAACATCGAAAAGGCTTTGGCCGCAGGCACTCAGGACGCGCGTTTGCACTTTCACGCGGCGGCGATTGCGCAGGCGAACGGGCTGACCGCGGAAGCCCGTAAACATTTCAAACAAGCGCGCCAACGTTCAGCAAGTTTACTGCCCAGCGAACGCTTACAACTCATTCAACTCAACTTGTAACACGCGACGTTCACGCCCTGTGAGGCGGCGGGGCTTCAGGCGAAGTGTGTTCCAACTGTCCCAAACGACACGCAGTTTGTGTCGTTTCGTCAATAACCATAAGAACCTTTAATAGGGAGGAAGAACTGATGACCAGTATGAATCGCAAGATACATCGCGCGTTGAGTTACGCGCTGATGGCGGCATTGGCAATTTTACCGCAATTAGTAATGCTGCAAACCACTGTGATGGCTTCAAGCCATATGGATGCGCCGATGGCGACGCTCGATCCTTCGGCGAATACGACCGACGTTTATGCGTTTGTCACCGTACGCAACGGCGTCAAATTGCTGAACCTGCATTTGGGCGTTTATCCGCACCAAAACCCCGGCGTAGGCCCGAACAAATACAATTTCGACGACAACGTGCGTTATGAAATTCACATGGCGCAAGGCGGCGATATGGCGGCGGGCCGCGCCACCGTCACCTATCGCTTCGAATTCAAGACGGCTTACAAAACCCAGAAAACGATCCTGCAATCGTATCTGGGAGTCGTCAACGACATTGACGATGCCAGCCAGAACCTGACACAAACTTATACCGTCACCAAGATTGACAACCGTGCGGGCACGGCGGTCGTGTTGGGTACGGGCAAGGTTCCGCCTAACAATCAAGGCATCGCCACGCCGTTTTATAACGAAGGCAACAACGGCGAGAACCCCGCGCGCAAAGGCGTTGCGACGCGTGACCAACTCGATAAATATACGCAACAGGCGATCACCAGTCTGGCGAACGGTTACACCGCTTTTGCCGGACAACGCGACGACGGTTTTTATGCCGATGTGCAATCCATCTTCGACCTGTTGCAATTGCGCAATCCGGGCAAAGATTCGCAAGGCGGATACAACGTCCACCTGATGTCATTGGCCGTACCGGTCAGCGACATCGGCGGCGATATGCAATCGGTCGGCATTTATGCGACGACCAGCCGCCTGCAACAATCGGTGGTGCGCACGGGCAATAGCTTCCTCGACAACATTCGTCGCCCCAATTACGTGCAAGTCGCACGGCAAGGCAATCCGCTGTTTAACGAAGGCCTCGTCGCCCTCGAAGACAAGGATATGTATAGCCGCACGACGCCCGCGTCTGACAACGGGCTGTTCCGCAAGTACGCTGAAACCCCCGAACTCGCGGCGCTCATCAATGCCATCATCGGCAAGGGTACGCAGTTGGCGATTCCTAACAATCGTGGCGACATCGCCGCGATTTATATTCCCGATCTATTGAAAGTTGATCTTTCGACCGACGCTTGCCGCTTGGCAGGCAACGGCCCGACGGACGCAAACAACCCGGATGATATGGGTTTCTCACGGTTGAGCATTTTCGGCGGCGACATTCTGGAAAGCCGCGCAGCGGGACATCCGTTCCGTTTGCCGAGCCAGTTCTTAGGTCTGCCAGCGGGTAAGAGTTTCGTACCCGGCGGCTGGCCCAACGGACGCCGCTTCGGCGACGACCCCGTAGACATCGCCATCATCGCGTTGTTGAGCGACTTGCGCGATCCGGCCAACTTGAAAATCAATGACCCGTTCAAAGGCAACTACGACGGCGTTACTGCCAACGAGTTGGGCTTTAGCAAAACCTTCCCTTACGAAAGCACGCCGCAAAACGGGCGCAACATCGTCGGGATGAAGTAACGCAACCCAGTAAATAAGCCACGGGGGACACGGGGATCACGGGGAAAGCGATGGCGGTCAACCATCACAATCCTCTCATTCCCCATGTCCCCCGTACCTATTTACGATTGCGCTATAGGTAACAGAAATTTTCCATTTGCGATTTTCTATTTGAGATTTGCCATTGCTGCGGAATGCTTCGGAAACCAATGACAAATCTCAAATAGAAAATCGCAAATGGAAAATGAAACGAACTGCTCTCTGGAAAGATAAACTTGCCTTGCCTCGTGATCTCCGTGTCCCCGTGGCTATTTACGATTGCGCCAACAACTGTTTGACCTCGCCGACCAGATACAACGAACCGCATACGCAAATCAGGCCATTGTGCGGCGTAATCTGTTGCGCCAACTTGATCGCATCCGCCACGCTGTCAGCCGCTAAAGCTTGCGTGCCGTATTGCGCCGCGCGCTCCGCCAATTCATGCGGTTGCGCCGAACGCGGATTGTTCACCCGCGCCACGATGACTTGTTGCGCGACCGGCAACAGAATTTCTTCCATCTCGGCAAAGGGCTTGTCTGACATCACGCCGAAAATCATGGTGAGCGGCAACTTGCTGCAAAAGTCTTCGAGAAACTGGCGCAGCACGCGCGCGCCCGCCGGATTGTGCGCGCCGTCAAGCAACATCGGCACGGCTCCGCCCGGCCATTTGATCAATTCCAAACGCCCCGGCCAATCACTTTGCCGCAAGCCCGCGTGAATGTTCGCATTGGTGAAAGGCAACCCCGCCGCGTGCAGCCGTTCAGCCAGATGAATCACCGTCAGTGCATTCGTGACTTGATACTGCCCGCGCAGGCCGAGTTGCACGTCGTAATTGCCCCCCGCGTGTGCGTAACGCAACCGATACAAGCCGAACTCATCCAGCTTCGTGGCGTCGTGGCTCGCGGTGTAACCAAACACAGCGGCTTCCTGCAATTCCTCCGTCACGTTCACCAGCGGAGCCATTAACAGATTGGCGCGCGCGGCGATTACGTCATAAGCCTCAGCGTGTTGCGGCGCGACGATGACGGGTACGCCGGGGCGAATGATGCCCGCCTTCTCGCCTGCGATTTCAGCAATGGTCTCGCCCAAATGCCGCTGATGATCGAGATCAATTGGCGTAATCGCCGTCACCAAAGGCTCGCAAACGTTTGTCGCATCAAGCCGCCCGCCCAAGCCCACTTCGAGAACGGCGAGGTCTACGCGCTGAAACGAAAAGAACAGATAGGCAATCATCGTCACTTGCTCGAACAAACTGGGCACGCTCGTGAGAACGCCTTCTGCTTGCAAGCGTTCGCTCAGCGCGCGCACTTGCGTGGCGTGCAAAGCAAATTCTTCTTCGCTGATGTCGCGTGTGACCCCGCGATCAGTGATGCGTATGCGTTCAGTGATCTTGACCAGATCAGGCGAGGTATAAAGCCCGGTACGCAAGCCCGCTGCGCGCGCAACGGCAAACGTCATCGCGGCGGTCGAACCTTTGCCGTTCGTGCCCGCAATCAACACGGCAGGATAGCTGCGCTCAGGATGTCCGGCGGCGGCGGTTAGAGCTTCGATGCGCGTCAGGCCGAGATTCATCGTCTCCATCTCGTGGCCGCGCGCGTAAAGGTATGCGAGGGATTCTTGAAAATTCATGGGCAAGTGCCTCTAAGCCATTATCAGAACTCGAATGGTGGCGGCATTATAGCCAGCGTTTTCATTCCATCTATAGATTTCAAGGAAAACATTTCACGCAAAGGCGCAAAGGCGCAAAGGCGCAAAGTCGCAAAGTCGCAAAGTCGCAAAGAAGAAAAAGCAGTTATGCTTTGTTTTGTTGGTCTTGCTTGGCGTCTTTGCGCCTTTGCGTGAAATTTCTTTTTCTTTAAACCTATAGCGATGGCGGAATGAGATGGTTTGTTATCAAGCGGGTGCATATAGCGGTTTTCAATCGAATTCGACCAATGGTGTAACATAAGGGGTATGAAAGCGTATCCCCAAGAATTAAGAGAGCGTGTCGTCGCGGCCTACGAGCAAAAAGTCCATTCGCTGTCTGAGGTAGCGGAACTCTTC
>JANNUY010000268.1:0-2618 GCA_031414155.1 Acidobacteriota bacterium | reverse complement strand
CCAGAAGCCGCTGGTTGAGCTACTCTTTTTCCTCATTGCTCAACTGTTTGACCAATGAGTTGAAGACCTCGCTCAAGATGGCTTCTTTCTGCTTCTGTAAGGCGGAAAGCTCGTTTAGGGCTGCGGGTCCCGGTTTCGGCCAATCACGATCCTTTATGACCTTCGCCTGGGCATCAAGACTGATAATTCTGTCCCGAAAAGCATGTGCGGCAGTTTTCAGCATCCCAACTTTATCTGGGTCGAGATTGGTCTTTTCGGCCAAGATTTTTACTCTCAGGAGGTCAATCTCACTAACGGCAGTTGGGAGTGCCACTGAGTTGAGGAGAATTTCGTAAGCAATTAGGTCAGGAATTGCATAGGGGTTCGTTGCGCCATCAGCAAGTAGCGGAGGCATGTCAGAGGGCGGGCGGCGCTGCTGTTGTGCCTGATGGTGTTGATGTTGATCAGGATTCTGAACAAACTGGTCGTTTGACGCCATTGTGCGTTTAAGCGTAGCGGCTGTGACGAGCGTGCCTGCTAACAGAGCAACTAAAACCCATTTAGTCTTTGTCATCGTTTTCCTCCTAGCTGCGAGCAATCAATGTCGAATCAATCGCTTTAATGTGGTGGTTAACTGCTCAAGGCGCGGAAGCTAAAGTTGAAAAGTTTAGCTTCGTTACGACACTTGCACGCCTAGGCAATCTTTTTTGTCGTTACGAGCAAGACCTTAGCGAAACCTTCCCTGTAATACTAGCGACAGTTCCGGCTATTTAGCGACACTTTCGGCTATCTTGCGACTTTCGGTGACGTTGTTGCGATAATCCGAAGGACATACGCCAAGCTTCGTTTTGAAAGCGCGCCGCAAGGTCAACTCACTGGACATGCCTATCTGCGCGGCAATCTGTTGCAGAGTTAGCTCGGTCGTGTTTAACAACTGCACAGCGAGTAGTAGCCTCATCTCAAGCAGATAATGCGGCAGGCCGAGTCCCACTTCAGCGACGAACACATGGCGAAAGTGGTCGGGTGAACAATTAAAGTCTTTGGCGAAATCTTTGTAGCCCCATTTCCGCTCAGGTTCGGCATGAATGAGCATCAGGGCTTTCTGACGTGCCGGTCTGTCACTGGTTGCAGCAATTCAGTCAGAGAAATGGCTTGACAGATCAGCGACTCAAGCAATGCTGCTGGTTTGGTTTGGTTTGGTTTGGTTTGGTTTGGTTTGGTTTGGTTGAGTTTTCATGCGGCATTTGGTTCCTTTTCTAAAGCGATTACGAGACCGAGGTTGTTATGTCTGAGAGAGCACGTTTGGGCCTGCGACCATCCGAATGCGCTTCGGCTAGGCGCGTCGCTGGCTTCGGATACAAGCCTCTCTAAAATTCTATGTGTGCAAAGAACCAAGTTTCGACAGTAGCGCCCTTATCGTGTGGCGCTGATTTCAGATCATCCGCTTTGCTAGCCAATCACTGCCGCGAAACACGGCACAAGGAGTAGTTCACCGGTAAGTTAGGCTTTACGGGAAAAGCTGTCTGTTCAAAAAAAGACACTCAACTTTCTTGTTGAAGGTCATCGCGTCAACGATAAGTTCGCTTCGCAATACATGCCTTATTGGATGGCGCGCGTTTATGGCGTGAAGGTGGACGATTAGAGCCGGTCACCCAGATGCAATGCCGCGATGCCGAGTGAGAGGTTGTGATAGCGCACGTTCGCAAAACCAACGTCTTTCATCATCGCGGCCAAACGCTTTTGATCGGGAAAGTTGCTGACCGATTTGGGCAAGTAGGTATAAGCCTCGCGCGAACCAGAAAGCAGCCCGCCGATGCGTGGCAGGATGTGGTGAAAATAAAACTCGAAGCCTTCGCGAAAGCCCGGCACGATGGGGCGCGAGAACTCGAGAATCGCCGCGCGTCCGCCGGGTTTGAGTACGCGATACATTTCAGCCAGTCCCACCGAAACGTTCGCCAGATTGCGCAGTCCGAAAGCGACAGTCGCTGCGTCTACGCATTGATCGGCGAAAGGCAATCGCATTGAGTCAGCTTCTGACAACGAAGCGCGCCGCGCCTGTCGTGCTGCAATTTTCTCATTGCCGATGACCAACATCGGATGGCAGAAATCAGCGCCAACCGTGCGCGCGCGTTGCGAGAGTTCGAGCGTGAGATCAGCCGTGCCGCAACACAAATCCAACGCCAGCGCATTCGGACGTTGCAACACATCTATCAGCTTGCTCACCGTGTAACGCCGCCAACGCTTATCAATGTTCAGCGAAAGCAAATGATTCAGCCGGTCATAGCTCGGCGCGATTTCGGCGAACATCGCTTGCACGGCAGGCGCTTTGTCGCTCGCATTAAGTTCAGGGTTGGGGAGTTCAGGATTGGGCAAACTGGCTTCAGGCATTCTTAGAGTTGCGACTTCAATTCGTTGACGCGACCGGCAACGACGACGGTGAGCGCGTTGGCTTCGAGCAAGCGTTTCGCTACGCGCTGGGCATCGGCAGCGGTGATGTTGTTGATCGCCTGATTCACATTAAGCGGATAGGTTTTCGCCAGCGTGAACGTCTCGATGTCGCGTAAAAATTGCGCTGGCGTGCGCGCGGCGTAAGTGTCAATCACTGCGGTTTTGGCGGCGGCCAACTCATCCGCCGTGAT
>JANNUY010000267.1:0-12479 GCA_031414155.1 Acidobacteriota bacterium | reverse complement strand
GACGCGGAAAGCGCGTATTCGTTCAGCATCACGGGCGGTTGCCAGATCATGGGTATCCTGTCGAACAGCTACCCGCGCATTTTGGGTTCGTTCACGGGCGTCATCGGTCAAGGCCGTTCGGGCTGGATGAAGCTCTACAACAACGGCGCAGATATCGGTATCTTGGGCGCTTCGATCAACTTCAATGCGAATGCGGCTTCACAGCCGGGTGCGTTCAACGGTGGACACAACATGCACAAGCTGACGTTGTCCAATTCCAACATCTACACGATTCCGGTCTTCCCGCCCACCTGCTAAAGGTTCAGGCGAAACTGGAACTCTCGTTCACAAAAAAGGAGAGCCGGAAATCCGGCTCTCCTTTTTTTGTTTTGGTAAAACCTTTGGACAAACAACCTATTTCGCCGCACTAGCTCGACAGCGGCCCGACAGCGTATGATGCCCACCGCACCATCAAGCAATATTCACACTTTCACACTTTCGAGAGGACTGAGCATCATGATCAATCGCAGAAACTTTTTGCATACCACCGCTATGGGAGGCGTAGGTCTATGGGTCGCCCATCATGGAACCAACCTAGTCGGCGCGCGCAAGCTATCCAAAATCGGCGTGCAGCTTTACACCTTGCGCAACGACTTGCAGAAAGACTTTGAAGGAACTATCGCCAAAGTCGCCGGTGTCGGTTATCAACAAGTGGAGTTTGCGGGTTATTACAACCGTACTCCCCAGCAAGTGAAAGACGTTCTGACCAAAAACAAACTCGAAGCGCCTTCGGCTCACGTGGCAATCAAGGATTTGCGCGAGAACTTGGCAAAGTCTGTTGAAACGGCACAGGCCGTCGGCCACAAACTCGTTATCTGTCCTTTTCTCATGCCTCAAGAACGGCAAAAACTCGACGATTACAAAGCGCACGCCGCCACGCTGAATAAAGCGGGCGAGGCTTTCAAGAAAGCTGGCATTGAGTTCGGTTATCACAACCACGACTTTGAGTTCGTGGAACTCGAAGGCAAGAAACCGATGGATTTATTACTAGCCGAGACTGACGCCAAGCTGGTCAAACTTGAGTTGGATTTATATTGGACGGTCGCGGCAAAACACGACCCACTGGCCTTTATCGCTCAAAATCCCGGACGCATCGTGGCATTTCACGTCAAGGACATGGCAAAGGATAAAACCTTTTTCACCGAAGTCGGACGTGGGCGCATTGATTTCAAACCGATCTTTGCGAAATCCAAACAAGCAGGCGTGAAGTATTTCATCGTCGAACAGGATCAATGCCCTGGCAATCCGCTCGACAGCATCAAAATCAGCTTTGATTATTTGAAAACACTCGAATTTTAACCACGAAGGCCAAACAAGTAACTCGTTTGGCCTTCGTTTATTTGCATGGCATTCACCAAAGTCACTTCTAACGAAGGCATCACCGAATACACGCTCGACAGCAACGGCTTGAAAATCCTGCTGATGCCACAAACGGCTGCGCCTGTAGTCACGTTTATGGTCGTCTATCGCGTCGGTTCACGTAACGAGGCCGTCGGCCACACCGGTTCGACGCATTTGCTCGAACACATGCTTTTCAAGGGCACGCCGAGTTACAACAAACGTAACGGTCAGCAAATCGCCGCCGTGTTGCAAAGGCAAGGCGCAGCCTTTAACGCCGACACATGGTATGACCGTACGCGCTATTTTGAGATGCTCCCTTCCGATCAACTCGAACTCGCCATCCATCTCGAAGCCGACCGCATGCGCAATTCTTTTATCGCCGACGAAGACCGCCAGTCTGAGATGACCGTCGTGCGCAACGAACTGGATCGCGGCGAAAACGAACCGTCGCGCATTCTCGACGAGCGCGTATGGTCTGCGGCTTTCCGCGAACATCCTTATCATCACCCTACGATTGGCTGGCGCACCGATGTCGAAGGCGTACCGACCGAACGACTCAAAGAGTTTTACAACGTTTATTACCACCCCAACAACGCCGTAGCCTTAATCGTCGGCGACTTTGAAGAAACGCAGGCGCTGAATTTAATCGCCAAACATTTTGGGCCGTTGCCCCCATCGCCCCATCCGATTCCGCCAATGTATACGGTCGAGCCGCCGCAGGAAGGCGAGAACCGTTTCGTATTACGCCGTGCCGGACAACTCGGCGTAGTCGAAATCGCTTGGCGTATTCCCGAAGCGCGACACGCTGACACAACGGCGCTGTCTTTGCTTGATACGATTCTTTCCGCAGGTGTGACTTCGCGGCTTTATCAAGCCCTAGTCGAAACGCAACTCGCACTTGATGAAGGAGCCAACGCCGCCAGCTTTCTCGATCCCGGCCTTTTCACGATTGAAGCCACGCTCAACCCCGGTGTCGAACACGTTACGGTAGAAAACGCTATTCACGCCGAAGTCGAAAAATTGAGAGCTTTGCCTGTCACTGACAGCGAACTCGCCAAAGCGAAAAACATGATTCTCACGCAAATGATCTATCAGCGTGACAGTTGCATGAGCATCGCGCGATCTTTGAGCGAAGCAGAAATCGTCGTCGGCTGGCAGCATTACGTAGACTTCCCGAAACTCGTCAACGCCATCACGCCTGCGGATATTCAGCGTGTCGTCGAAACCTATTTCACCGAAGATACGCGCACTGTCGGCTGGTTTATTCCCAAAGCGGAAGACTTGTTAGCCGAAGAAGATTCGCTCGAAGAGGAAGAAGAATTCGAATTGGCAGCGGCTGCGTAAGCCATACGGTCAGCCAAGTCGTGATGAATTTCACCTGCCGTGACGCCTTTGCCCTTGCGTGCTAGAATCCGCGCGCTTTTGGAAACTGTGTTTCCTCATATCTCTTTTCATTCTTTCAATTCATTCAAGCAGGTTCCCGTTTCTCGCCCCGAAGCGCCGAGCTACGCTTACACACATCATTCGTTTTCTTTCTGGACGCCCGTGCCACTGTGTGGCGTCTGATCTTTGAGGTTTTATGCACGCAGACACCTTTCTGATTCGGACAGTGTTCTCGCTGATCCTGATCATTGCTGGCTATTTGATTCACCCCATTCCCGCCAACGTCGCTGAAGCCATCGGCTTGCGTGGCGAATCGGGTTCAAAAATTCTTTCCACCATCTTTGCTGCCTTGATTGCCGCTGGCATTATTTATTTTGAACTGCGTATTCGGCGGGCTTCGTTAAAGACGCTGATTGGCGCGGCTGTCGGCTCGACGATGGGAATTTTGGGCGCTTCGTTGATGGGCTTTTTGATTACGGCACAGCCGTGGGATCAACCGATCAAATCGTTTTTGACCCTAACGCTGACGCTGTTTATGGCTTACTGCGGCTTGCTCGTAGGCGCAGCCAAAGGTGATTTCTTAGACCTGTCAGTACTCGGCGGCATCCTGAGCGAAAAGAACGCCAAACAGATTTTCAAGATTCTTGACACCAGCGTCATCATTGACGGACGCGTCGCCGACATCGCCGAAACTGGTTTTCTGGGCGGTACGATTTTGATTCCGCAATTCGTGCTGCGCGAGTTACAGCAGATCGCGGATTCCTCCGACTCGGCCAAACGCAATCGCGGACGGCGCGGCTTGGACATTCTGCAACGCATTCAGAAAAACCAAAGCCTCGACATTCAAATCAGCGAAACCGATTTTCCGCAGGTCAAAGAAGTTGATCTCAAGCTGATCGAACTCGGCAAGCAACTCAACGCGCCCATCGTCACCAACGATTTCAACCTGAACAAAGTCGCGCACCTGCGTGGTGTCGCCGTACTCAACATCAACGAACTCGCCAACGCACTCAAACCCGTCGTGCTGCCCGGTGAAATCATGCGCGTCTTCGTGTTGAAAGAAGGCAAGGAATATAACCAGGGCGTAGCCTACCTCGACGACGGCACGATGGTCGTCGTAGACAACGCGCGCAAGCTCATCGGCAAAAACGTAGACCTCATCGTCACCAGCGTCTTGCAAACCACCGCCGGCAAAATGATTTTCGGACGCGCCGACGAAAACCAGCGCCCCGATACGCGCGACTCGATGATGCGCGAACCGCGCGAAGCCGCCATGCGCGACACACGCGAACGTCCCGCGCGCCAAACGCCTGTGCCTGCACCGGCTTCGGCAGTTGAGTGATTAAAGATGATTCGACCAGACAAGCTCGAACAAGCGATACGAGCAATTCAACAAGTCATCATTCGTGGGCGAACGATGGCTTATGAAGCTGAACCTCACAAACGCATCGCAAATTTGTTGGATGACGCGGAGTATTTGCCCGGACTGATTCTCATCCCCGAAGATCGAACAGAGGCTTTTTCCCGCCATTTACAGGCAATATCTGAGGAGTATCAACTTCGAGGTGTCTTTATAGAGTATAGCCGCGATAAAAACGCCTCTTCGTCATAAGCTGTTGCTTTTTGTATGAACGTTGCCATCATCCCTGCCGCCGGTTCTGGCAAACGGCTCGGCGGACAAATCGCCAAACAGTTTCTTACCGTAGCAGGCGCTCCGATCCTGATTCATACGCTGCGACGGTTTGATGAATGCACTGACATCGGCGCAATCGTCGTAGCCTTACAGGAAAGCGAAATCGAATCGTTTGCCGCACAGCTTCCCGCTTATCATTTCAGCAAACCGATTCGACTCGTCGCGGGCGGCGCAGAACGCAGCGACTCGATTCTTAACGCACTCGAAGCCGCACGTGAATGGCAACCTGAACTCGTTGCAGTACACGATGCCGTGCGTCCTTTCGTTACGCCTGCGCAAATTTCCGCCGTACTCGCCAGTGCCGCTGAGGTCGGCGCGGCCATCCTTGCGCAACCCTCTACCGATACCATCAAGGAAGTCGAAAACGGTTTGATCGCGCGCACGCTTGATCGCCGCCGCATCTATCGCGCGCAGACGCCGCAAGCCTTTCGTTTTGAATTGCTAATTCAAGCCAACGAACAAGCACGCGCTAAAGGTTTATCGTCTGCCCTTACCACTGACGATTCCCTGCTCGCCGAACATTTCGGACATCCCGTCGCCATCGTCGAAGGCTCGCCCAACAACATCAAAATCACTACGCCAGAGGATTTAGCCGTGGCAGAAAAACTCTTTGAGGCAATTGACACTCCGCACTCCCCACTCCGCACTCCACACTTTCGCATCGGTTTGGGCAACGATATTCACCAGTTAGTAGAAGGCCGCAAACTGATCTTAGGCGGCGTAGAAATCCCCTTTGAGAAAGGCTTGCTCGGACATTCCGACGCCGACGCGCTGAGTCACGCCATCACTGATGCCATTTTGGGTGCGGCTGGATTAGGCGACATCGGCACGCACTTTTCTGACAAAGACTCGCGCTGGAAAGATGCTGATAGCTTGATGTTTTTGCGGGAGGCTTACGCACTGGCGCGCGCGCGCGGATATGTGATTGGGAACATTGACGCCACGATTATTGCGGAAAGGCCGAAGATGATGCCGCATCTGGATGCGATGCGTGCGCGCTTGTGTGAAACGCTCGGCCTTGATGAATCGCAAATCAATCTCAAAGCCAAGACGAATGAAAAGCTCGACGCTATCGGACGCGGCGAAGCAATCGCGGCGCAGGCGGTCGTGTTAATGCAAAACGGGGAGCGATAACGCTCCCCGTTTTGGCCTACACAATCTGATGCACGGTCGCATCGGGCACTGGGAACAAGCCGTCCACCGACAGATAACGTTCGCCCGTGTCGTAGCAAAAACCCAACACGCGCGCGCCTTTGGGAATGTCAGGCAGCTTTTGCGCAATCGCGGCGAGCGTCGCGCCGGATGAGACGCCGATGAAAATGCCTTCCTGCCGCGCGCAATCTTGCGCATACATAAACGCTTCAGCTTCGTTCACCTGAATCACGCCCGTCATCAAATCCATCCGCATAATGCCCGGCACGAAGCCCGCGCCGATGCCTTGCAACTTGTGCGGGGCAGGCGCGCCGCCGCTCAACACCGGCGACTTTTCGGGTTCGACGGCGAAGACCTGCAAGCTGGGAAATTTCTCTTTCAGCACTTCGGCGCAACCGGTGATGTGGCCGCCCGTGCCTACGCCGGTGATGAGGTAATCAAGGCCTTCGGGAAAGTCGGCGATGATCTCTTGCGCCGTCGTACGGCGATGAATGGCGGTGTTCGCTTCGTTGTCGAATTGCATCGGCATCCAGGCATTGGGCGTCGCGGCGGTCAATTCCTGCGCTTTGGCAATCGCGCCTTTCATGCCTTTTTCGCGCGGCGTTAAAACGATTTCAGCGCCATACGTTGCCAACACGCGACGACGTTCAACCGACATGGATTCAGGCATCGTCAGAATTACGCGATAGCCTTTGACCGCTGCGACCATCGCCAACCCAATGCCCGTATTGCCCGACGTAGGTTCGATAATCACGCCGCCTGCTTTCAGCACGCCACGCGCTTCGGCGTCTTCAATCATCGCCAGGCCAATGCGGTCTTTAATGCTGCCGCCCGGATTGGCGCGTTCGAGCTTGAGCCAGATTTCGTGGTCACTGCCCAGCAGGCGATTGATGCGCACATGCGGCGTGTTACCGATGGTTTCGAGAATGTTATTGAATTTCATGGGTTGCTCCTTGGAGTTTTGCAGTTGATAACCTTAAACAACGTCACCCGCCACGCGCGCGTCTGGCGCGACGCTTTTCGTAATCCACGCATTCGCGCCAATTGTGCAGCCACGCCCGATGACGGTCTGTCCGCCCAAAATTGTAGCGTTCGCATAAATCACCACATCGTCTTCGACGGTGGGATGCCGCTTGGCGTTTTGCATGCTTTTCTCTACGGCGAGTGCGCCAAGCGTAACGCCCTGATAAATGCGCACGCGTTCGCCCACCACGCTGGTCTCGCCGATGACGACGCCAGAGCCGTGATCAATGGCGACGCGCGCACCGATTTGCGCGCCGGGGTGAATGTCTATGCCCGTGACTTCGTGGGCATATTCAGTAAGCAGGCGCGGCAGAAACGGTACGTCTTGCTGATAAAGTTGATGCGCGAGGCGATATTGCGCGACGGCGTAAAAACCCGGATAAGATTGAATCACTTCTTCGACGCTGCGCGCCGCCGGGTCGCTGTCATAAAGCGCGGCGGCGTCTTCGCACATCAGGCGATGAATCGCAGGCAAGGCCGCGAAAAAGGTTTTCGCCAAGGCCATCGCTTCTTCACGTTGCGTAGTGCGCAACAAGTTTTCGAGCGCGATGTGCAAGCGCTTAAGTTCGCTTTCTAACCGCTGGGCGTCGGCTAACGCAGGCTGGCAGACAGCAGGAAAGAGCGCGTGAAAAAGCTCTTGTGCGAATTGGCGCGCTTCGCATTTCGACGGCAGACGTTGTGACTCCGTCGTCGTAGCGTTTAGGATTTGTTCAACCAGAGTTTCGATTGCGTTGGCAGGCATCGTAGACATTCTCGCAGCTATTCAACCGTACTTAAATCGCCTTCCGCCATCACATCATCAGCGTCTTTACGATTCAGAAATTTATTTGCTAGAAAAACGACAATGACGACCGCAGCGATGACCAAGCCGATTTTCGGATAGTGTTGTTTGAAAAGTTGCGCGGCCTGTTCGCCATAACGCACCGCCATCCAACCTTCGAGCGCGAAACGAATCACGCGGCCAGCGGCCAGCGAAAGCAAAAAGCGTCCGACCTGCATGCGAAAGACGCCCGCCGTCAGCAAAAACAACTTGAAGGGAAACGGCGGCGGCAGCACTGCACCGATGAGCATCGCCCATACGTCGTATTGTTCGATCAAGCGCGCCACTTTTGCGCGGCGCTCGTCGCTAAACTTGCGCAGCGCGGCCTCGCCAGTTTTGCGACCTATCCAATAAGGAAACAAACAACCCAACGTCGAACCGATGACTGCTGCCAGAACATACAACGGCATCAGCCCGTGGTTCAGATGTGAGAGCGTCATCACTACGGCATCGGGGCCGCCGGGCAGCGGCAAGAACGAAGCGTCAAGCAGGGCGATGGCGAATACGCCGAACGCGCCGAAGGTAATCAACGTAGCTTTGACCTTCGCCAGCCACGCCGTAATTTTTGCGAATAAAGATTTCATGAATAGAGCAAACCGCGCTTGCGGTACAGATTGTGTGCCAGAGTGTCAGTAGCCCGCGCGTCAGCAAGGGCTGCCACGGAATTACGCCCAATAAGCAAGATACGCTTAACCAATGCAGCCCTTGCTGACGCGCGGGCTACTAACACGGCAACTTGCTTAACCGGGTTGCGCTTTCGGCGTGCGTCGCCGCGTATAAATCACCAAAGCACGAATAATAAAAAATAAAACGACCAATCCAATTGCCGCGCCTAGCACGACAAAGAAATGATCTTCGAGCCACTTGATCGCCTGCAAAACTTCTTCGCGGTAAAGCCACGCGGCTACGCCCCAAAAATAATATCGCACGGTTCGCGCAATCATGATCGTCGCAATAAATCGTCCGCGCGGATAACCCAACGCGCCTGCCGCCACTACGAAAATCTTGAACGGCAACGGCGGCGGCAACAACGCCGGAATCGCCAGTGTCAAAAATCCCCAACGACGATAAAGAGCTTCGACTTTTTTGAGGGCTTCAGGATGAAAGCGTTTCGTGATCGTATGGCTGCTACCGCGTGCAATCGCATAGAGCAACAAACAGCCGATGACAGAACCGATGGCTGGGAATAACGGAAAGAACCAGACTTCGTTAGGATTTTTGGCAATGCGCGTAACGGTGATGATGTCATTGACTTCAGGCAGCGAGATCAGCGACGAATCAGCCGCACCAATGAAGATCATCATCGGTGCCGCCCAATAAACCGGCATCACCATGACTTGACCGGCCACGCCAAAGACGAAGTCTTTCAACCAAAGAAACGAGCCTGCCAACCAATCAAAAAGATGCACTGCTTAACTGCCTTTTTCAGAGTCTGTAAAAGTCTAGGGAAGCCTGGGAAAGTTTGGGGAAGTCTCATTGTTACCCAGCAATTTCCGGTTTGAGTTCGCCCAACAATGGCGACCTCAAGCTTGAAAGACATTCGCCGCAAAAAAGCACAGAAATCACAAAAGCTGCCGGTTGATTCTTTTTGTGTCTTTTGTGCTTTCTTGCGGCTAAAGCTAACTCGGTAATTGCTGGACCTTTCCAGACTTCTTCAAACTTTCTCAGGCTTCCCTAAACTTGCTTCAGAGCCTTTTGATAAAGCTCTTGCCAGGAAGTTCACGGATTCTATCTTTCATCTCTAAGCCAAGCAAAGCAGTCATCAGCGCGGTCGGTTGCATTCCGGTTGAAAGCAACAACTGGTCTATATGCGCGGGAATGTCGGCCGAAAGCACGTCGAGAACTTTCTGTTCGTCAGCAGAAAGTTCAACGGCGAGAAACATCGGTTGGGCGGCAGCGAACGAACGCTTTTTCTTCTTGCCTGTTTCGGCAGGACGCTCGACGCCCAACAGCTTCTCTTTCAATTCGCGCGGCAACTCTTCGATCACGTCACGCGCTTGTTGCACCAGTTTAGCTCCGTCCTTGATGAGGTAATTCGGGCCGAACGAAGTTTGCGAAGTGATGTTGCCCGGCACGGCGAAAACCTCGCGTCCCTGTTCATTGGCGAGCCGCGCAGTGATGAGCGAACCGCTGTGTTCAGCGGCTTCGACAACCAACACGCCCAAACACAGACCGCTCAAGATGCGATTGCGATAAGGGAAGTTTTGCGGCAACGGCGGCGTACCCAACGGGAACTCACTCAGCACCGCGCCGTGCGCAATGATTTCTTCTTCGAGCTTTTTGTGTTCTTTGGGATAGGTTATTTCGAGTCCCGTCCCGACGATGGCAATGGTGAGGCCATTGGCTTCGAGCGCGCCGCGATGCGCTCCCGCATCAATGCCGCGCGCCATACCCGAAACAATCGTGATGCCTAACGCAGCGAGTTCGCGCGCCAGCATTTGCGCTACGTTAATGCCATAAGTCGAACAGCGCCGCGAACCAACGACGGCGAGACAAGGTTGCGCGTAAGCCTTCGCCCAATCGCCGCGCACATACAAAGCAATCGGCGGATCGTGAATCTCGCGCAACAGTTCGGGGTAATCGTCGTCTTCGAGCGTAATGACCTGCGCGCCCAACGCTTCGAGCCGTTCCATCTCGCCCGCCGCCTTTTCGAGAATAGAAGAATCTTTGAGTTCCTGAATCGTTTCAGGTTTTAGTTTGTGTTTTTGGAGCGCGAGCCGCGAAGCCGCAAACACCTGCGCGGGCGTGCCGAACTCGGCCAGCAAGTCGTTGGCAGTGCGCGGACCAATGCCGCGCACCATATTGAGCGCAATCCAATCTGATAAATCTGGTCGCATAAGGGCTGAACTATCCTCCTGAGGGTTTTGCAAAAACGAGCGGATTATAGATGACGCCTCGCAAGGAACAAAAACCTTTGCGCCGTTGCCCTGTCGCCGCCTCGCACGTATATTCCCCGCCGCAGCCCTTCATCGTTGCCCACTGGCTGTTCATCTCAACATCGTTACGCCCTCAAGTTGCTATGCTGACTTATCTCGTTTGCGAAACCTTATCCTTTGTCGGCCAGGTCATCGCGGGTGCGCCTGCCGAAATGTTCGGAGGCCGCGCCGAAGCCGTGACTTACGGCAAGTATTGCCAAATCCGCGACCGCCTCAGCAAACTCAGCGCCGATGCCAATCACGATTTGCAACGCGCCGTGCATGCTTCTTATTGGCAAGCCGTCTCGCTCGTTCTTTCCATGCGCGCGGAGCAAGTCGGCATCAACACCAATAACTTGTACGTGCGCAACAAGGCGACAAACTTTCTGGCCGACTGGGTGGGATGGCTGTCACCTGCTGCGCCACTCAGCATTACCGGCGACAAACAGGCGCGCGATTTCGCTTCGGCGCCGCGTCCGTGGGAGGAAGTGGCAACGTGGCTGAAAAAACAGCCGCGCCGCAATGTGCCGGAAAGCCTCGACACCAGCAAAGAAATCAGATGGCTGGAAAGAGCCTTGCGCCGTTCTTGGGAACGCACCACCCAGATGCGCGAACGCGACTGGCAACCGCCTGCCCACACCGCCGATCAAGAGCTTGAAAAGTTGCTGCTGCCGACGCGCGCTACGCACGAGAGCGAGTTAGCCGAACTGCGCAAGGTTTTGACCGAGCAACTGGAAAAAGACTTAGTTCCCGCGCTGGGCAAACTGCCAGAGCTGCTTGATGGCAGTTGCCCACTGCGCGATTTATTTCAAAAACACTGGTACGAACTCTTTCGCGGCTGCTTTCACGCGGCGATCAAATCTGACCCGAAGGTTTTCGCCATCAGCCAAAGCCAGATGCTGGCGGAACTCGTTTGCCGCGTGCAGCCGCCAGGAAACGGCGCATCTTTGACGGTGGTTGAATTCACGAACGCGCTTGAGACGTTGAACCAACAACTCGCGCCCCAATTTGAGCGCGTCATTCAAACCATTCGTGACGAACACCTTGAGACGCGCCAAACCGTCCGAACTGAAAACCAGGCCACGCGCACCGAAGTCATTGCCGCTGTCACCGACAGCACACAGCAAGTCTTGACGGTCTTGGGTGAAATTCTGAACCGGCAAAGCGCGACACCTTTGACTGAGGCGCAACAGCAAGAGCGCGCGCAACGGCTGCACGAGTTGCTGGCTGAATATAATCAAGGCCGCGTCGCCAATTGGTCTGAAGAGCGTTATCGGTTGAATGAAAAGTTCGTCAATCTGACGCTGTTGCGCGACACGGACAAAGAGCAACAGGCCGCTGGGGAAGCCACTGCACAAGCCGCTGCACAAGAACGCTGGCAAACTAAATCGAGCTTTCACGATTTGAACGAAGCTCTCGCAGAAACCAAAGACGATCCGGCGGTGGTGTTGTTGGGCGTGCCGGGTAGCGGGAAGTCTACGTTGTTGCGGCATCTGCAATTGCAACACTGCGCGGCGCAATTGGCTAAACCGACGGGAGCCATCAGCTTGTTGGCCGACTTGAACGAATATCACGGCGAACTCGCGCCGCGTGAATGGCTTTTGCAAATTTGGCGAACCCGCGCTCCGCAATTGGCTGAAACGCTTTCGCTCGAACGCTGTTTCAATGAAGGCCGCGTTTTGCTTTTGCTTGATGCGCTCAATGAAATGTCGGCCAAAGATCAAACCTATGTTGAGTTGGTCGGCAAGTGGCACGAATTCATCAAGCAGGATGAGCGCCGCAATCGCATCGTCTTCACCTGTCGCAGCCTTGATTACACCGAACCGTTGAGCAGCACCGATTTGCCTGTGCCGATCTTGCGCGTGCAAGCGATGGGCAAAGACCAGATGCTTGAGTTCATTGATGAATACGCGCCGACGCAAGCGCAATACATTTGGGACAAGCTCGAAGAAGCTCCGCCCGAACATCGCCTTTTCGATCTTTACCAGACGCCCTTTTATTTGCGCTTGCTCTGTGAACAAGTTGAACATGATCAGGCTTTCCCCGCCGGTCGTGCCGCTTTGTTCACCGGTTTTGTGCGCAAGGCGCTGAAAGAGGAAAAAGAAAAAAATAA
>JANNUY010000266.1:0-3430 GCA_031414155.1 Acidobacteriota bacterium | reverse complement strand
GCTATCAACTTGCTCAACAAGACGAATTATGCCGCCGTACGCGACATCATCCCGCCGACGTTGAACGCGCAAGGCCAGTTCGTCGAACCCGATTACAACGCGGGGACGGTGCGACTCAAAGGCCGCACGGATCGCAGCATCTCGCTGGGGCAACCGCTGGCGTTCGCGTCAGCGTTTGAACCGCGCCGGTTTCAGTTTGGCCTAAAGCTGGTGTTTTGAGGCTGGTGTTTTAGTGACGAACAGACAATCTCGGATCAAGTCAGATTTGATCCGAGATTGTCTTCATTGAAATGTTTATGGTCGGGAAGTATATCTGCGCTATGACAACGCAACCGAACTTGAACCAACGCTTGTTAGACCGCATCACCTTCAACCCCAATCAATGCGGTGGACGTCCGTGCATTCGCGGCATGCGCATCCGTGTGAATGACGTACTGGAAATGCTCGCCGCCGGAGCCAGGGAAGAAGAAATTCTTCAGGATTTTCCCTATCTCGAAGCAGAGGATATTCGCGCTTGCTATGAATATGCCGCCGCACAAGTGAATCACGCCGTAGTAGCCGCTGCTTGAAATTGTTCTTGTGACTTTCTTGATTGATGCACAACTTCCACTGCGTTGGCACGTTGGCTGCGCGAAGCTGGACACGAAGTGCAACACGTTTCAGAGATCGGTCTGCGCGAAGCTGAAGATGGCCCAATCTGGATGTATACCTTGAGTGTGCAAGCTGTGATCGTCACCAAAGACGAAGACTTTGCAGAACGCGCATCACGCACCATCAATTCACCGATCATCGTTTGGCTGCGAATCGGCAATGCTACCAATCCTGCCTTGTTGAAGTGGCTGCAACCTCGTTGGTCGCAAGTTTTAATGCTGCTCGAAGAAGGCCATCGTTTGATTCAGGTACGTTGACCGCAGGCTGCCACTCAAATTTTCCCATGAACACCCTTTCAGGACTTGCCGCTGAATACGATCAATATGACGCACTGGCGTTGGCGCAACTCATCGCCGCGCGTCAAATCGCGCCGCTGGAATTGCTCAACGCAGTACGCGCCAAAGTCGAAGCCATCAATCCCAAAATCAATGCGTTCTCGCATCAGTGTTTCGACCTGGCCGAAGCGCAACTGAAACAAGGCTTAGGCAGGGGCGCATTCGCCGGAGTCCCTTTTGCGCTCAAAGACCTGGGGCAACAACTCGCGGACACGACAACCACGGCAGGCGCGCGGATGTTCAAAGACGCACGTTACGATTTCGACAGCACGCTGGTAGAACGTTACAAGCGGGCGGGCTTGGTGATTTTCGGCAAGACGACTACGCCAGAGTTGGGCATCACGACAACGACCGAATCGGTGCTTTATGGCAAGACGCGCAATCCCTGGAATCTCGAACGCATCGCGGGCGGTTCTTCTGGCGGAGGCGCCGCCGCTGTCGCCGCGCGCATCCTGCCCGCCGCGCACGCCAGCGACGGAGGCGGTTCGATTCGCATTCCGGCTTCGATCTGCGGTTTGTTCGGGATGAAGCCTACGCGCGGGCGTGTGCCGTTGGGGCCTACGCAATTTGAATCGTGGGGCGGCTGTTCGATTCATCACGTCGTGAGCATCACGGTGAGAGACAGCGCGGCGTTGTTGGATGTTTCCGCCGGTGCTGAATTGGGTGCGCCTTACGTCACGCCGCTGCCCGCGCGGCCTTATTTGAGCGAAACCAGCTTGCCGCCCGGCAATTTGCGCATCGCGTTGATCGTCGAACCTTATGGCGGAACTCCGCTTGACCCCGAATGTCGCAAGGCCGTGATGAACGCCGCCAAGCTGTGTGAATCACTCGGCCATCACGTCACTGAAACCAAGCTGCCGCTCAACGGCAAAGAAATCAGCGAAAGGTTTTTGACGATGTTCTGGGCTTCGGTCGCGCGTGTGTTGGAAGACGCCGCCAACGCGCGCGGCGCGGCGCTCACCGATCAAGACGTAGAGCCTGTGACCTGGATGGTTTATCAAGCCGGACTCAAAATCACAGCGCGCGATTATCAACGTTCGATCAACGCCTTTCATCAGTTCGGATTTCAAATGGCGAAGTTTCACGAAAGCTACGATGTAATTCTCAGCCCCACGCTCGCCCAGCCGCCCGTAGGCATGGACATTCTGAATCTCTCGCCCGCCAACCCGCTCAATTACGCCAAAGCCGTAGGTGAGTTCAGCCCTTACACCGCGCTTTACAACATGACGGGTCAGCCTTCGATGTCGGTGCCGTTGCATTGGACGCCCGACAACCTGCCCGTCGGCGTAATGTTCACAGGACGCTATGGAGATGAAGCGACTCTGTTTCGTTTGGCGGCGCAACTCGAAAAAGCGCAACCCTGGGCACAGCGAAAACCAGCCCTGATAACCATGTTAAACTGAATTCGTGACTGAGATTCCGCTTTACAATCGCCGCACCAAACAGCTCGAATCAGAAGCCGTCTATGAACAGCGCGTGATGGAATTGCTTTATGGCACGCGCCTCGGCTTCTGGCTGACCGAAGCCGTTCTCAAACATCGCTGGGTGACGGAGGCTTACGCGCGCCGTATGCACGGCCCGTCGTCGCGTGCGAAGATCAAACCTTTCATCGAACAGTTCAACCTCAACACCGATGAACTGGTGCGCCCCGTCGAATCGTTCACCTGCTTCAACGAGTTTTTCATTCGCCAACTCAAACCCACGGCGCGTCCGATTGACCGCAAACCGTCACATCTGATTTCGCCCGCTGATTCGCGCTTGATCGCTTATCCGATTCAGCAATCCACCGTCGTGCCCGTCAAAGGCCGCGCGTTCACCATCGCCGAACTGTTACGCGATGAAGCGTTGGCGAAACAATACGAACACGGCCTTTGCCTGATCTTTCGCCTCGCACCGGTTGATTACCATCGGTTTGGTTACATTGACGATGGCGAACAAGGCGCGGTACGCGTGATCAACGGTTTCTATCGCAGCGTCAATCCGCTGGCGCTGTGGAAAGGCTTGAATATCTTCCCTGAAAACCAGCGCGAGCTTTGCGTCTTGCATACGCGCAATTTTGGCGACGTGCTGCACGTTGACGTGGGCGCTACCAGTGTAGGCCGCATCATCCAACACCAACGCAACGGCGGCGCGATGCGGCGCGGCGATGAAAAAGGATATTTCGAGTTCGGCGGTTCGACTTCAATTTTGCTGTTTCAGGCAGGGTGCGTGCAGATGGATGAAGACATTGCCGAGTATTCAAAAAAAGGCATTGAGACTATCGTGCGTTACGGCGAACGTTTAGGAAGCGCGCGACGATGAAGTGGTTTAGCGTGTCCAGTCCTCGACGGATAAATTAGGAACGCGAGTGAAGTCTTTGAGATTGCAGGTCAATACGGTGGCATTATGGGCGAGCGCAATGGCGGCGATTTTCAAATCCATCGTGCCCACGCGAAGCCTGAGAC
>JANNUY010000265.1:0-3697 GCA_031414155.1 Acidobacteriota bacterium | reverse complement strand
CAACGAGATTGACGGCCCGTGGCAACTCGGCAACAAGAGTGCCGAAGAATACGCCAAATTCGCGCTCGAAGCGGGCAAAGCCATGCGTTCGACTGATTCAACCATCAAGTTGATTGCGAGCGGATCAAGCAATTACGGCCCGACGGCGGACTGGATGCACTGGAATCGCGTTGTCCTTGAAACGTTGCGCAATCAGGCTGATTACATCGCACTGCACACGTACATCAACAACCGCGATAACGATTTCGAAAAGTTCATGGCAAGTTCGCAAACGATTGATAATTACATCAACGTGACGGCGGCTCAGATCAAAGAAGTGCAAAATCGTCAGCAAAATCCACGTCCGATTTATATCGCCTACGACGAATGGAACGTCTGGTATCGCGCCTTCAACGAAAAGAAACTCGAAGAGCCTTATAACTTCGAAGACGCGCTAGCGATGGGGATGTTTTTCAATTCGTTCTTCCGTCGGGCTGATGTGGTGAAGATGGCGAACATCGCGCAGATGGTCAACGTCATCGCACCGATTACCACCAATAAACAAGGGCTGTTTTTGCAACCGATCTATTTTCCGCTCGTCGAATTTACCAAACAAAAAAATAATCAATCGCTCGACACGTATGTTTCTGCGCCCACTTATAAAGTCGGCAATCGTGCGCCGCTCAAATATCTGGACGTTTCGACGACATACAACGCGACTGACAAAACGATTTACGTCAACGTGCTTAATCGCAGCAAAGACAAAGACCTGACGACGCGCATTGAGAATCAGGAAGGCCAGTTAACGGATGCTGTCGGCGTTTGGGAAATGAACCACCCTGATTTGAAAGCGACGCATACGTTCGGCGATGACAAGAAAGTTCGCCCGGTCACGCGCAACGTTACGGCGCAGCTACAAAACAATGGTTTCAATTACACCTTTCCCGCGCATTCGCTGACGATTTTAAGGCTGAAATTGAAATAGCTCATGAAATTCGGAACGACTCTTTTTTCGCATATGCTGGAATGGCTCTCGCCGCGGTACTCGCTGGAACAGTTGGTGGCGTGCATCAAAGCCGAAGGCATTGGGCCGGGACTGGAAATTATTGGCTTTCAGACGATTCGTAATTTTCCCAACGTCAGCGATGATTTCGTGCACGAGTTGCGCGACTTGATGGATAAACATGAACTCGTGCCAACCTGTCTCGGCGCAAACATTGACGTAGCAATGCACCGCGACAGCTTTCTCACAACTGATGAAACGGTTGATTACGTCGCGGCGTGAAATGATGCCGCGTGTCGTACACATTCACGGCAAGTTTTACGGCTTTGATGCGAACGGCGATGAGCTTTCAGTAGATTATGCCGCCTTGATGCGCGTGTTTCACGAAGCTGGATACGATGGATTTATGTCGAGCGAATGGGAAGGCCACGCCTACACCGACGAATTTTCAAGTTTCGCAATGGTCAAGTAACATCAAGAGTTATGCAGGAAATACTGGAGTCATTAAAAGCAGAATAACGAACATCAAAACTAAAGGGGAATTATGCAAAAAATCATGAATCGAATTTGTGGCGTGGCGTTGTTATTGACGTGTTGCGCTTTGACTGTTGCTCAAGCGCAACGTCCCGCTACCGATAAGCCCGAAGCAGTTGGCATGTCGTCAGAACGTTTGCAGCGCATCAATCAACTAATTGAACGCAAAATCAAGGAAGAAAAAATTGTTGGTGCTGTGACGCTGGTAGCACGACGCGGCAAGGTGGTGCATCTGGCTACGGCGGGGCAGTCCGACCTTGAAGCGAATAAACCGCTCAAGAGCGACGCGATCTTTCGTATCTACTCTATGACGAAGCCCATCACGACGGTCGCCGCGATGATGCTTTACGAAGAGGGCAAGTTTCAGATTGATGATCTGGTAGAGATATACCTGCCTGAATTCAAGGACGTTATGGTTTACGGCGAAGGTGGTGCGCTGGTGAAACCTAAAAGCCCGATGACGATTCGTCATTTGATGGCGCATACATCGGGGCTGACCTATGGCTTCTTTGGCAATACGCCGGTAGATCAGCAATACCGCGCTGCGAATTTGATGTCTGGTGACACGACGTTGGCCGAGTTTACCGTAAAGCTGGCGAAGTTGCCGTTGCTCTTTCATCCGGGTGAGCAGTGGAATTACGGTGTGAATACGGACGTGCTGGGACGGTTGGTCGAAGTCTGGTCAGGACAGCCGTTCGATGAATTTTTGCGTCAGCGTATTTTTAAACCGCTGGGCATGAACGATACCGGTTTTGATGTGCCTGCCGCCAAAATCGAACGCTTCACGACCAACTATCAATGGGGAACGAACCCACTGGCATTGGGTGAAGTAACGGGCAAGCGCGTGGTGAGCGATCATCCGAGCAAGAGCCGTTATGCACTCCCGGCGAAATTCTTTTCCGGCGGCGGTGGGTTGGTGTCCACCGCGCAGGATTATTTGCGCTTCTGCCAGATGCTGCTCAATGGTGGCGTACTCGACGGCGCGCGCTTGCTTAGCCCGAAAAGCATACAACTGATGACAGGCGATCACACGAAATACGCGCGTCTGCCACAGGGCGGTGTCGCATTGGGACGCGGCTCGGCTTTTGGCCTGGGGTTTCAAGTCATTACCGACACGGCGGAAAACCAACGCATCGGTTCCGTTGGCACATTTGATTGGGCTGGCGCGGCTTCGACCAGTTTTTTCATTGACCCGCAAGAGCAAATCATCGGCATTCTGATGACGCAAAAAATGCCGACGGATTTTCGACTAATGGTTGAGTTTCGCACCGCCGTTTATCAAGCAATTGTCGAATCGCAGCAGCACTGATTAGGCGGAGATTTTGGAATGCTTCACACTTGTAAGGACGAATGCACGCCGGAAAAACATATACAAACCGTTCGCGCACACAAACATTTCACGATAGATTTGCACGCGCATTTGCTGACATCTGCGGTCGAACCGCTTGTCGCTGATTGTCCCCCAAAAAAAGGCGAGCCGGAAATGATGTTGCACACGCAAGGCGCAGCTTCGGTGGCGCACAACGTACAAAAAATGTTGCCCAACGCCTTTCGCAAAATGACCAGTCTCGAAGAACGTTTGCGCGATATGGATGCAATGGGCGTGGACGTGCAAGTGCTCAGCCCTTCGCCAAATCAGTATTATTATTGGGCGGAACCTGATCTCGCCAAAGAAATCGTGCGCGTCCAAAACGAACATGTAGCTGCGACGTGCGCGACGAATCCTGAACGCTTTGTCGGACTCGGGACGATTGCGTTGCAACATCCTGAACTATCAGTTGAGCAACTTATTCACGCGGTCAAAACGCTTGGCCTCAAAGGCGTAGAAATTTCTACTGCCGTTAAGGGGCTTGATCTGGCTGATGCAAAATTTGAAAAATTCTGGGCGAAGGCGGATGAACTCGGCTGCGTAGTTTTCATTCATCCACTTGGCTCTTCGCTCGGCGAACGCGTCAATCAATTTTATTTGACGAACATGATCGGGCAACCGCTTGAAACAACGATTGCGTTATCGAATATAATTTTCGGTGGCGTGTTAGATCGTAACCCAAAACTAAAAATCGTAGCGGCACACGGCGGCGGATATTTGCCCGCGTATATCGGTCGCTCCGATCACGGTTACAAAGTGCGCCCTGAAGCATCCAATATTCAGAAAAAACCAAGTGAATATTTGAAGCAAAT
>JANNUY010000264.1:0-1456 GCA_031414155.1 Acidobacteriota bacterium | reverse complement strand
ACGTGGCGCGAAATGGGCAAGCTGGCTTGGCCGAAAAAGTAACCTTTAGCGGCGTAGGCAAAGGAATTAAGGCAAAGGAATAGTTTTTATGTTGGTGAAATTATTTGGTGTGTTGCTTTGCGGTTGTTTGGTGACGGTTGCGCGTGGACAAAGCCTTTACGAAAAATCCTTCACGCTCGCGGCTGACGGCGAAGCGCAACTCACGCTCACGGCGCTTTCGCCCAACGCTGATTGGGCGGTGAAAGGGCGCGAAGCCGCTACGGTCACGATCAACGTTGACGGCGCTTATCAGCAAGACGTGATGCTGTTTGGCGGAGCTTCAGCGTTCACCTATCGGCTTTCCCTCGGCAAGCTGACAGCCGGGAAGCATCAGTTACAAATCACGCACAATGCGAAACAGTCGGCGCCGCAAGCCGGAGCGCCAGTTATTCAAACCGCAGAGGTTCAGCCGCAAGCCAGCATAGACACGCGCACGCAACAAGCCATCGCGCACGCGCCCGTGATCGTCGCGCGGCCTGACACAGTGGGCCGTTTCAGCGACGTACCGTTGCTGTTGTCTTATGAGTTTGTGCCGGGCGAGGCACTGACGATTCGTTATTCGGCGGTATTCACCAACGAAGACGGCGGCACGCAAACTGCCGCGTTGATGGCGCGCTGGGGACGCGCGACCGACATCGAATGGGTTTATGAAGTCACGCTCAACACCGCCGGACAAATCGTCAAAGCCGTTTATCAAGGTTCTAACCATCGCGTGCTGGAATTTCAAGGCGAACGCCTCGCGCAACATCCGGTGCTTTACGTCGCGACGGTGAATAACAACTTCGCCGATCAACCGCTAAAAACAAATGCGCCCACAATGCGGTTCGCGCTCGCGCCGGTCGAACACGATAACTTGAAAGCTACGCGCGAAGCCCTGATGGATGCGCATCCGTGGTCGCATCGCGTGATGGCGGCAGAGATGTTGCGCGAAGGCCGCATCGCCGCGAACGATGGCGAAATCACCGGACTCAACGGCATGCGGATGAAGATCGCGCCCTTTCGCCGTTATCTCTATCTCGACTTTGATGGCGACGTGCAAAACGCAGGCTTAAGTTTGCTGGTGAAGCTGAAAGGCGACCCGCAATGGTATGCGTCAGATTTGGGCAACCCCACGTTTCGCATTACGCGCAATGGTTGGGTGCGGACGACGATTCGCTTGCCGCGCGTGGTTGAATCCCAACAAATCGAACGTCTTGCTATTCGCTGCGATGCCTTGTCCGAAACCTTCACCAACCGCGAAGCCGCGCCGAAGGAACCGCTCTGCCAAATCAAAAGTTGGGGCAAGATGTTTTTACTGAAAGCCGACAATACGCCGGGTGCGCCGCTGGCATTCAAGACTGCGCCATTAAGCCTGCGCGTAGGCGAGATGCGCGAGTTCTGACTTGGGTACGCACGCGCCCCCGCGTGCTGGCTTGCG
>JANNUY010000263.1:0-4603 GCA_031414155.1 Acidobacteriota bacterium | reverse complement strand
AACTGTCGCGCTTCATCGAGTACCATGCCCGTGTGAATGAACACGTCGCCTTCAGGATGTTTCAACGGATTTTGCGCGCAGCCGATCAACGCATGAATTTCAGGCCACAGCTTTTCGGTTACGCCCAACGCGCGCGCCGCGTGCCAGCCGACCGAAGGCCGTCGCGCTTGCAACAACCACTTTTCGACTTCGGCCCAAATGCGTTCGGCGGGCAGATCGCTTAAATCAATCGAACGACAAAGTTCAATCGTCGCGTCGTCAATCGTGAATTCAAATCGCGCGGCGAATTGCACGGCGCGCAATACACGCAGGCTGTCTTCAATAAACGTACGCGGATCAACGACGCGCAACACGCCGCGTTGCAAGTCAGCGCGTCCATCATAAGGGTCGAGAAATTCGCCCGTCAGCGGGTCGAACATAATCGCGTTAATCGTGAAATCGCGGCGGCGCGCGGCTTCTTCAACAGACATAAACGGATCGCCCATCACGACGAAGCCGCGATGCCCGCGTCCGACTTTCGACTCGCGGCGCGGCAGGCTCACGTCAACCACGAATCGTTTGGGCTTGGCGTTGGCGTCATACAACCTGACTTTATAAACCGTGAAGGCTTCACCGACTGCATTCACTGCGCCATGTTGATCGAGCAACACGCGCAAGACTTCAGCAGCCAGCCCGAAACATTCGATGTCGTAATCAACGCCCGCCGAAGCTCCGCCCGTGCGCACGTAATCGCGCACCCATCCGCCCACGAGCAAAGCGCGTCCGCCCAATGCTTTAACGGCTTCACACAGATTGATAACTGCTGACGAAATCATCGCAGCGATGGTGGCACAAGATGCCATCTCGTGCCACATCCTGATTGGCTTTGTATTGGCTGCTTCAGTAAACTCGCGCCTTGTTTTTCATCAACCCAAATCATCAAGAGAGACGTATGAACAAAAGCAAATTTCTGCACGGCAAGCGCATTGCGCCCAACGCCATCACCAAAGACACGACGTTGGTTCAACTGATTGAGACGACGTTTCAGGCTTATAACGCAGCCCGTTTGCGCGAAGGCGCACAGCTTTTCGCCGAACGTATGCTGGGCGACGACGTGACCGTAGGCCTCACACTGACCGGCGCACTCACGCCTGCCGGACTCGGCATCTCGGCGATCATCCCGCTGATCGAAGCCGGTTTCGTTGACTGGATCATCTCAACCGGAGCCAATCTTTATCACGACACCCATTTCGGTTTGGGCTTGGCGATGCATCGCGGCAACGCGCAAACCAGCGATGTGATCTTGCGCGAAGAAGGCGTCGTACGCATTTACGATATTTTCTTTGATTACGACGTGCTGCTTTCGACCGACTCATTCTTCCGCGAAATCATCCGCGCCGAAGAGTTCCAACACGAAATGTCCACGGCGGAATTTCATTGGCTGTGCGGCAAATACATCGCCGAGCGTGAACGCGTGCTGGGCCTGACCAATCAATCCGTGTTGTCAGCCGCCTATCGTTGCGGGGTACCCGTTTACACCTCTTCGCCCGGCGATAGTTCGATTGGCATGAACGTCGCCGCGCTCGAATTACAAGGCGGCAAGATTCGCATCAACCCTTCGACGGACGTAAACGAAACAGCTGCCCTCGTGCTTTCCGCCAAACGTGGAGGCGGTAAATCTGCCATTTTTATCTGCGGCGGCGGCAGTCCGAAAAACTTCGCCTTGCAAACCGAACCGCAGATTCAGGAAGTCCTCGGCATAGAAGAAAAAGGCCACGACCTGTTTTTGCAAATCACCGACGCACGCCCCGACACGGGCGGGTTGAGCGGCGCTACGCCCAGCGAAGCTGTCAGTTGGGGCAAGATTGACCCCGACCAACTGCCCGGCACGGTCGTCTGTTACGTAGATTCCACCGTCGCCCTGCCGCTCATCACGGCCTACGCAATGGCGAAACGCGCGCCGCGTCCGCTGAAACGGTTGTATGACAAACGCGGCGAGATGATGGACTTGCTCAAGAGTGAGTACGAAAAATCCGAGCGACGATAGGAGACCCCATGCCACGTGTAAGACGATTGGAAGAACCGCGCTTCGCCACTGTGCGCGAAGCGCTGGATACACGTAATGTAGACGAGTTAAAAAATCTGTTGCCAAAGTTGCTCACCAACGAACGCGCGACCCGCAAAGACGACCTCATCAAGTTAATCGAACGAGAGTTGAGCGGAACCATTTTGCACGACCATTGGGCGTTGCTCGACCAAACGCAACGAGACGCCGTAGCCGAAACGATTCACTCGACAAGTACGGTCTATAACCCGCAACGCTTTTACGCCAAATACGAGAAAGTGCCTCACTTCGGCACGAAAGATAGCGGCGGTTGGCGGATCGAACCTTCGCGGTTGCGGCTGTTTCTTTTTTCCAACGCCGAGAACTCCATCGTGCCGGATGATTTGAAAGCACGCTTGCTCGAATTCGTACCGAAGCCTGAAGGCTTGCGGCTGCAATCTGTCGAAGCCTTGCCCGAATTCATCGAACGCATCGAGAAGGAATACGACTTCGACGAAAGCGCGCAAAAGATCGTTCACCTCTCAGGCAATCGTGCGTATGAATATCGCCAGCCCTCCAAAGTGCGCGAGGTTGTTCATCAAATCGCGATTGAACGCCGCGAAACCGAACGCGCCGCCGCGCAAGACTTGTTGACGCTCTTGCGCCTGATCGAAAAGGGCAAACTCGCGGTCAGCGAAAAAACCTTTCAGCCCTCAGCCGCGACGATGAAAGAAATCACGACGCTGTTGCGCGACGGCGATTTTTACGGATGGCTGCCCAAAGAGAGCAAGTGGGATCAGGAAGTCGGCCCGATCAAAGCCTTTGCCTGGCCGCTGTTGTTGCAAGCGGGCAAGCTCGCTGAATTACAAAGCAAGAAACTCGCGCTCACCAAAACCGGACGCGCCGCGTTGAGCGCGCCGCCCGCCGAAACGCTCAAGCTGCTCTGGCAACGCTGGCTCAAATCAAAGCTGCTCGATGAATTCAGTCGCGTAGACGCCATCAAAGGCCAGCAAAGCAAAAGCGGGCGCCACATGACCGCCGTCGAATCGCGCCGCGCCGTCATTGACGAAGCCCTCAAACATTGCCCTATCGGCGAATGGGTCAAGTTCGATGACTTTTCGCGGTACATGCAAGCGGCTGCGCTTGATTTTGAAATTACGCGCAGCTCGTGGACGCTCTATGCGTCTGACGCCAATTACGGCAGCCTCGGCAATGATGGCAATGACGGCTGGGATATTTTGCAAGCGCGTTACCTGATGGCGTTGCTATTTGAATACGCCGCCACATTGGGGATGATTGACGTAGCCTATCTTGTCCCCGAACACGCGCGCGACGATTTCACAGACATGTGGGGCGCTGATGACTTGAGTTTTCTTAGTCGTTACGACGGCTTGCTTTACTTCCGCCTGAATCCGCTCGGCGCTTATTGCCTTGAACTGACGAAGAGCTACACGCCCGCCGGCATCGAAGCCAAAGCGACGGTGAACGTGCTGCCCAGCTTGCAAGTCAACGTCGCCAACCTTTCGCTCGACGAAGCCCTGTTGCTCGAAACCTGGGCTGAAAAAGAATCCGATAGTGTTTGGCGACTCGACCGCGACAAGGCTTTTAACGCAGTCGAAAACGGCGGCAACCTCACTGAACTGCGCGAATTCCTCGCCGCGCGCGATGAACAGGAATTGCCCGATACGGTCATCGCCTTTTTCGTCACTACCGAACGCAACGCGCGCGCGTTGAAACAAAAAGGTACGGCGCTGTTGATCGAATGCGCGAATGCAGAACTCGCTGAATTGCTGGCTACGCATGAGCGAACGAAGAAGCTGTGCCTGCGCGCAGGCGATAAACATCTGGCCGTGAAAGAAAATGACGAAGAAGCCTTTCGTAAGGCGGCGCATTTGTTGGGATACGGGATGCCGCGTGTGTGAAGCGATATGACAAAAGATGATTTCCACATCGGCCTGGAGTTTTTTACGGGCAGCGGCAAGTGGCGTTGCACCGACATCGGCACGCACGTGATCGTGGCAATTAAGCTCGATAAAGATGACGTAAGCTGGTACCACGGGCCGCCGTATGCCGTTGCTGAGGCCGTTTTTGATGAGTACGATCAAGCTGGTTGCAGCCTCGACTCGGCTGAGTTTGAAGCCTGAAGCTGTAGATAAAGGAGTAACGAAGCATGGACGAAAGATTATTACGTGCTGCTGAAATGGGTGTGCGGCTAGAAATCGTCAGCGGCCTTCCCATCTGGGAAGCACATCCGGTTTACCGCCATCAAAAGGCCGTAGACCGCATCCGTAAAACCATCAAACTCGTCGCTACTGACCCGGCGGCCTGCGCTTGCGTTGACGTAGCCGATGTTTACGTCAGCTTTCCCGACGGTTCGCTCAAGCGCCCTGACATTTCCATCTTTTGCCGCGAGCCGGACGAAGAAGACGAAGCCATTACGCTCGTACCCGAAGCCGTGATTGAAATCATCAGCAAGGGCTACGAAGCGAAAGACCTCGAAATCGGCCCGCGCTTTTACCTCTCGCAAGGCGTCAAAGACGTAGTCGTTTTCGACCCTTACACGCTGCTGGTTTTGCACGT
>JANNUY010000262.1:0-9813 GCA_031414155.1 Acidobacteriota bacterium | reverse complement strand
GCGGCGGCGTTCGGCTTGCCCGCGCGCAATGTTTACGGCAACGCGCCGCGCAACGCCGCGCGCGGGCCGGGCTTGTTTCAATCCGACGCTTCGTTGACGCGCACGATTGCGCTCAAAGAACGCCACAAACTCGACCTGCGTTTGGATGTCTTCAATCTGTTCAACCGCGCGCAATACGGCCAGCCCGATGGCTTGCTCGGCACGGTGACTTACAACGCGGCGGGCGTGGCGACGCTCACCGCCAACCCGCTATTTGGTGTGAGTACGTTGCCGCTCTCAGTAGACATCGGCACGGGCACGAATCGCTCGATGCAGGTTTCGTTGCGTTATCACTTTTAATCCCAGCTTCAACCACTCAACGCAAACGCGGCTGGCATTCTCATCACGAATGCCAGCCGCGTTTGCGTTTTCCGTATCTTTAACAAACAACTTACAACGCCTTAACTCAGCTTGAAGACGCGCCGTGTAACTTGCTCAAGATGCGTCGCTGCGACTCATCAATTCACCCACGAAAGGAAACTCACCCAGAGAAAACCCACATGGCTCGACGCGATGAAAACGAATGCGCTCATTGTGCTGAAACGATGGAACTAGCAACGCGCTACGTCGGCAAAGACTGGAAGGTATATTGCTCGTCCGCTTGTCGTCAGGCCGGCGAAACTCATTCAGCCCAGGAAGAAGCGCACCGGCAGATTCCCATTACGCTGCGCCACGGCGATTACGCGACCATCAGCTTCTTGCCGACTTCGGCGAAAACTTAACTTCGATTTCACTTCCGTCTTAAACCGATTTTAGGTTGCTTTGGCATACTCTCGCCTTAAAAGACACACCGCCCATTGCGTAAGCAAGCGCCTATGGCAAAGCAGGAACAACAAGCAAAACAAACCAGTGAACCATCGGCAGCGCCGCTCATCTCGACCGACGAGTTGTATGACGATGGCTATCTGCATCTGGAATATCCACGCTATTACGTCACGTTCGGCGGACGGCCTTTTTATAACTTCACGCGCAAGGAGTTTTTCATTCTCGCGCGCTTGACCCGCGATTTCGGGCGCCTCGTGCGCCCCGAAGAACTCTGGCAAGCCGCCTGGAAACAAGAAGACGAAATCAACTTTCGCACGCTGCGCGTTCACATCATGACGCTGCGCCGCAAGTTGTTGCCCTTCGAGATGGACATCCTGACGACCGTACACATGGGTTATCGGCTGGCACGCCACCACGTTGCGCCAAGCCCGACGGAAGCAGCGGTCAACGAACCGCACGCAATCATTTAGCTAGCTGGGAACCACTAATAAAAAACCGCATTCGCGTTTGCGAATGCCCAAGCACTTAAATTTAGACCTAAAGCAAAAGGAGCTTTTATGCTGAAACAAATGCAACTAAGTAGACGACTGTGCAGAGGGCTGTGCCTCGCGTTGACGGCGTTTTGCACGCTGTCATTTGCGCTTGGCAGCGCTGCCTTCGCCCAATCCGGCCCCAGCGGCAGCCTGAATGGTGTCGTAAAAGACCCCAGCGGCGCAGCTATTTCAGGCGCGCAAGTCATTGCCAGTAATGCGGCGACGGGCTTTAACCGCACGGTGGCCGCTGATGCCGCCGGACGCTGGCAAATTGCCGTGTTGCCAGCCGGCGATTACAAAATCACTGTTGTGGCGGAAGGCTTCAAAAAAACGGTCGCCAACATCTCAGTCGAAGCCGCCGTCAATCGTACGGTCGAAATCAAACTCGAAGTCGGCGAGGTTTCCATCGAAGTTCAAATCACCGACGCGGCGGCGCTCGCTACGCCGAACACTTCGACGACATTCCGTCAATTGACTGGCAACGAACTCGTGCAAGTGCCGACCGCAACGCGCAGCTTCACGCATTTGCTGACCGCCGAAGCAGGCGTCAGCGCCGATCTTTCACCTGTGCTGACCAATGGCACTGGCAACATTTCGCCTTCGGTCAACGGCACGCGTACCACCAGCACGAGCGTGACTTTCAATGGCGTAGACGCCACCAACATCTCATCAAACGAAGGCTCGCTTTCTGACAACATCTCGCCCGCGCCCGAAACCTTGCAGGAAGTAAAGCTGCAAACCAGCTTGTATGACGCCTCGACCGGACGCAGCGGCGGCGGCAATTTCTCGCTCATCACTAAGGGCGGCACGAATAAGCTCAACGGTTCGATTTATCATTACCTGCAAAACGATGCGTTGAATGCGAACGATTTCTTTTACAACAAAGACAGCATCAAGCGTCCGACCGCGCGCCGCAACGAAGGCGGTTTCACCGTCGGCGGCCCAGTCATCAAAGACAAGTATTTCTTCTTCGGCGGCTATCAGTTCACGCGCGCCAAGACCGGTTTCGTCCCGACCGCGAGCAGCCAGACCGTGTTGCCTGCCGCACTCGCCAACATCAACGGCGAAGCAACGCCCGCTAATGTCGTCACGGCTTTCCGCGCGCTCAATCCAACGCTTTTCAACATCACTGAAGCGCAGATCAGCCCGCTGGTATTGAAGCTGATGAATTTGCGCAATCCGGCGACGGGCGGCTATTTCATTCAACGCCCTTCGACCAGCGCGCCGCTGTTGCGCAACGCGGCAGGCGCGGTCATCACCGACACGACTGTTGCACCGTGGAATGGCGGCAATCCGCTCGTGCGCGTTCGCAATGTGTTTCCCGCTACGTTTGAACAGGATCAGTTCACCTTGCGCGGCGACGGACAGGTGACTGAAAACAATCGCGTGAGCGCAACATTCTTCTTTGCTAACTTCCCCGGCTTCGATCCGTTTCCCGATCCGTCGTCATTGGCTTCGCCCGTCACATTGCAACGCAACGACCGCAACCGCACGCTGGCCTTGCAAGACGTACACACTTTTGGCGTGAAGCTCGTCAACGAAGCACGCTTCGGCCTGTTTTCGCTTAACAACTCACGCCGCTTGAACGATCAGTTCGAAGCCGTCACCAATCAATCGGTGTTCGGTTTCACTGACGCGCAGTTGAAAGCCTTTAATCCCTCGCTCAACTTCGACGACAGCGCGGCGACGCGGCGGCTGGGGCATTACGTCTTCCGCAACAACCTGTCGAACCTTTCGTTCGGCGCTCCGAACGACGTTTACAACCAGCGCAAACAAACCACCTATTCTTTCGCCGACAACATGACGGCGATTCTCGGCGCGCATACTTCGCGCTTTGGCGTCGAATATAAACAGCATTACTACGATTCGAGCTTGCCCGAAGAGCAACAGACCGAGTTTGAGAAGTGGGAGAACTTCACTCAGTTCCTGACCGGCCTAGCGACTGAAGCCGATACGCAATTCGGCGTGACGACCAAGAATTTCAAGATGCGCGATTTGAGTTTTTATTTCGCGGATGACTGGAGGTTCAAAAACAACCTGACGCTCAACCTCGGCGCGCGTTGGGATTGGTTCGGCTGGCCCGAAGAAAAGAACGGACGCATCGGCAACTTTGATTTCAACTCGAATACGCCGCTCGACAATCCGACCGCTGGTTTTATCGTACCCAAAAACGTCAAGACCACTGGCCTAGCGGCGGTAGACGGCGCGATCAACGCGACGAAAAAAGCCGACAACAATCACACGTTGAACGGGCAGGATTGGAACAACATCGCGCCGCGCTTCGGCTTTGCCTTCACGCCCTTCGGCAACAACAAGGTTGTAGTGCGCGGCGGTTATGGCATTTTTTATGATCGCCCGTCGGCGTCGTTCATCAACACAGTGTTTTCCAACTACCCCTTCTTGCGCGAGATCGAAGTCACCGCCCCGACGCGGCTCGTACCGATTGGGACGGCGTTCTCGCAACAAGACACGAACTTCGCGTTTAACGGCTACTTGCCCAATCGCGTCGTTTATCAAGCCAACGGTTCTTATGTCATCCGCGACGGCACGGCAGTTACGCGCCAAGCCGATGGCACGAACAACCCGGTTGATCTCGCGACCAACGCCATCACGCGCGGCAATATCGCCGAGACGTTTGAGTTCCGCGCCGTTGACCGCAATCTGCGCACGCCTTATGTGCAGCAATGGAATCTCGGTTTCCAATTCGAAGTGGGCCAAAACATGTTGTTTGAAGCCCGCTATCTCGGCACCAAAGGCACGAAGCTGTTGCAAGGCGTAGCCTTCAATCAGGGCTACGATTTCAACGATCCACGCACGCCGTCCATCATTCTGAAACGCTTCAACGATTCTTATGATGCGGCCTATCAAGCCGAGTTCCGCCGCACGGGCAACGCCAACATCCTGCGCGGCGCGTTGCGCAACACTGCCGATCAACGCGAACGCGGACGCGGCATCGCGTTCGGCTTCCAGAACCCGCTGCTGGCCGGGCAAGGGATTTGCGCGAACGGCGTGTTGAACACCACCGCCACAACCCCGGTTGATTACAACATCAGTACACCGCTGACTTGCACGGCGGCTAACGTAGCGGGCGGCGGCACTATTCTGCCGTTCGAGGCGCGCGGGCTTTATCTGGGCTTCAACATTCCCGAAGCCCTTTTCCTTTCATCGTCGGCGAATTCGGTTTATCACGCGGCGCAATTCAGTTTGAATCGGCGGATGAGCAAAGGCTTGCAATACAACTTGGCTTACACGATGTCGAAATCCATTGATAACAATTCGTCCGATCCGGGTTCGACGGCGGGCGGCGGCAAACCCGATGTGCCCAACGTAGGCTTCGTCGTGCAAGGCGATCAACGCGACTTGCGCAGCAATCGCAGTGTGTCTGACTTTGACCGCACGCATCGGTTCAGCGCGAGTTTCGTTTATGAATTGCCGAGCTTCGGCAAGAAGTCGCGCGCGCTGACGGGCTGGCAATTGTCCGGCTTCGCGCAAATGCAAACAGGTTCGCCTTACTCCATCTTCGCGGCGGAACCGGAACTTCAAAACGGGACGCAATACACGAATCTGGCGCGCGGTTCGGGCGGTATCTATCGCCTGGGCTTCGGTCGTCCCAGTTTGTGCGGTTCGCTGAGCGACTTGCGTCAACAAGGCGCAGACAAGACAGAAGCGTATTTCAATCAATCCGTGCTCTGTTCATCAACGACAGTCGCGGGTGGTTATCCGGGCAACTTCGGTTTCGGCAATCTGGGCCGCAACGTCTTACGCGGCGATTATCAGAAGCGCTTTGACATCGGCTTTAACAAAAACACGGCGATCACCGAGCGCGTCGCGTTGGAATTCCGTTGGGATATTTTCAATATCTTTAACAACGTGAATTTCGCTACGCCGAACAACGACCTGCAAGACGCGACCGACTTCGGCAAGATCACCAACACCATCGGCGGCCCGCGCGTGATGCAATTCGGTATGAAACTGAAATTCTAGCAGTGCCGCTTTCACAGGTTTTTCTCATCACAGAACAGTTCGTACTTTCAGGCTGGTGGACGGCAACGCTCCGCCAGCCTTTTTTCATTCATTCGCTTTTGCCTGCCATTCATTCGCTGAAACCAACCACTCAGCCAGATGTGGTAGCCAGCCCCGCCCGCCACCAGTAAGATGTGTGCTTCACATTCAATCTGAAATCACAGCTTTATTTTTCTATGTCCGGTTCCATTGCAACACTGGTGAATCTGGTCGGTTACGTAACCGGCGCGGCGCTTTATGCCACGCTGCTGTTCGTCGTGTTCAGCGAAGCGCGCCACCGCAGCGACAAAAACGAAACGGCGGATTGGTTGCCGTTGCTCACCGCTTGCGCCGGACTCGTCTGGAACGCCGGGTCGCTGCTCGGTTGGGGCTTGCAATCGTTCAGCGCTTGGCATCCGTTCATCACGGCGTTCACGTTCGCGGCGTTAGGGGTGTTGCCCGCGCTGGTCGTGCATTCGGTGCTGCGGCAGGACGAAGGCCTGGGCGCGCAGCGCGTCGCGTTCGCCTTGATCGTCGCGGCTTACACGTTAAGCGCGACGGCGGGCGTATTGCATTTTGCGCAAGCCTGGCTTTACCGCGAAGCTCCGTCGCATTGGGGTTTGCATTTGCTGACCTTCGGCTTTGTCGCGTTGATCGGCGCGGTGTTGTTTTACACGCGCCGCGCAGCGGTGCGGAACTGGAAGCGCATTACCTGGGTCGTCGCACTGGCGGTTTTCGCCGTGTCGGCCTTACACCTCAGCCATCACGAAGGGCAGCATTACGCCTGGTGGGTCGAGCTTGCCGGGCATCACGCTTCGTTGTTGTTGGCGCTGGCGATTCTTTATCAGGATTATCGTTTCGCACTGGCTGATTTGTTTTTGAAACGCGCGCTGACCGTCGTGCTGTTGATGGCTGTCATCGTCGCCGCGCAACAGTGGATCATTTGGCCGACGTTGCAACGTCACGCTGCGCACGGCCCGCTTGATCCTTTGCCTTTCGGCGTGTTGCTTTCACTCTGGCTGGCGACGGCTTTGCTGACGCCGTGGCTGTGGCGGTTGGCGAGTTGGTTCGTCAACACGATTGTCTTACGGCGCACTGATTATGAAGCCGCGCGCGCTGAACTCGCCGCTCACATCGCCGCCTGCGAAACGCCCGATGAAGCCTTGCAAGTTGTGAGTCGTCAACTCGAACACGCGCTTGCCGTGCGTTCGATTCGTTGGGAAGAAGTGACTACGGACATTTCAACGTTAGTGCCGCAGATTGAAAGAGAACGCAGCCAGACGCGCGCTTCGTTGGCCTTTCCTCGTGCGGCGAATGTGCCAACCGCCAGCGTCATTGTCCCCACGAGCGAAGCGCCGCAATACAAATTGCTCATCGGCGAACTCGTGGGCGGCAGGCGGTTGTTGTCAGACGATTTGGCGTTGCTCTCCCACGCGAGTCTGTTGGCTGCGCGCCGCATTGACGCCTTGCGCGTGATGCACGAACGCTGCCAGCGCGACTTGCACGAACAGGAAATGCACCAACTCGCCACCGAAGCCGAATTGCGAGCCTTGCGCGCGCAAATCAATCCGCACTTTTTATTCAACGCGCTGACGACGATTGGTTATTTGATTCAGACCGCGCCCGACAAGGCGCTTGATACGCTGTTGCGACTGACTTCTTTGTTGCGCGGGGTATTGCGGCGGACGGAAGGCGAGTTCGTCACGCTGGGCGAAGAAATCAGTTTGATCGAAGCCTATCTCGACATCGAACGTACGCGCTTTGAAGACCGCTTGCGTGTGTTGATTGACGTGCCGACCGAGTTGCGCAGCCTGCGTATTCCCGCGTTGCTGATTCAGCCGCTCGTCGAAAACGCCATCAAGCATGGCATCGCTCCGCAACGCAGCGGCGGCGAAGTCGTCGTGCTGGCCCGTCTTGAAAAAAAGACGGAAAAAGAAACTGAGACCGAATGTTTGAGGCTTTGGGTTCGGGACACTGGCGCGGGCGCAAGTGACGCTGCGTTGCAAACCGGACGCGCGCGCGGCGTCGGCTTGTCGAGCATCGAGCGCCGCTTGCTGGCGCATTATGGCAGCGAAGCAAAATTCGATTGGCAAAGCGCGTCAGGCTTGGGTACGACGGTGGCGTTGACACTGCCGATCAAAGCCGATCTTGTTGCCGTGACGATGGCAAACAACGTCGCTGATTTCGCCCGTGCCGCTGCCCAAAGCCAGTTGAGCAGGAGGAAGCAGGCGTGAGCCAAAAGATGCGCGTCATCATCGCCGACGACGAATGTCCGGCGCGTTCGTTTCTCGCGGCCTTGCTGCGCGGTTACGAAGACATTGAACTCATCGGCGAAGCTACGCACGGAGCCGAAGCCCTCGAATTGATCGAAACGCTACGTCCTGATTTGGCGCTGCTTGATTTGCAAATGCCCGAAATCACCGGCCTTGATGTGATTCGTTTGCTGTCTAAACGCCACACGCCGTTGGTGATTTTCGCTACGGCGCATGACGAATTCGCCGTGCAGGCCTTTCAACTCAACGCGGTAGATTACCTGCTCAAACCGGTCGAAGCCGCGCGTTTGCGCGAAGCCCTCACGCGCGCGCAAGACCGTCTCGAACGTGCCGAGTTACGCCAAGTCGCTGTCACCAACTTACAAGCCGCTGTCGAAGCGTATGACCAAACGACTCCACTCACGAAACTAGAACGCATCCCTGTGCGCCAACGCGACGAAATCATCATCGTCCCTGTCGCCGAACTCGCCTCTGTCGTTGCTGAAGGCGAACTGCTGCACCTGACGACCGCGAGCAATGAAAAATACACGATGACCTATCGCCTCAAAGACCTCGAAGCCCGCCTTGACCCTGCGCAATTCGTCAGACTGGCACGAGGCACGCTCGCCAACGTAGCCATGATTCGCCGCGTCAGCCCGCTGCCCGGCGGCAATTACCTCGTCACCCTGAGCAACGGCGCGCAACTCAACGCCAGCCGCATTCAAAGCCGCATCCTGCGCGAACAATTGTGGCGGTTGTGACACGCAAGTATGGAGTGCTGCGTCGAGCCGCAGCGCTCCACAGGTTGACATACGAAAAATCACCGCGCTTTATTACCACCATTCAAAAGGATTTTTTATTTATGGCTGCTTCCAGTTTGCTGGCTTTGCTTGACGACATCACAACGATGTTGGACGACGTATCGGTGATGACCAAAGTCGCGGTCAAAAAGACTGCGGGCGTCTTGGGCGACGACCTTGCGCTCAACGCGCAACAGGCAACGGGGTTGAGCGCCGACCGCGAACTCGCCGTCGTGTGGGCAGTGGCGAAAGGTTCGCTCGTGAACAAAGCCATTCTCGTACCGGCGGCGCTGGCGATTTCGGCCTTGCTGCCGTGGGCGATTACGCCGCTGTTGATGATCGGCGGAGCCTTTCTTTGTTATGAAGGCGTAGAAAAACTGCTGCACGCTTTTTGGCACAGCAAAGAAGACGAGACTCACGATAACGAATTGCACAACGCCGTTGCCGACCCCGCCGTAGATTTAGTCGCCCTCGAAAAAGACAAAATCAAAGGCGCGGTGCGCACCGATTTCATTCTATCGGCAGAAATCATCGTCATCAGTTTGGGTACGGTCGCGGCGGCGGCGTTCAGCCAGCAAGTGACCGTCTTGACCGCCATCGCCCTGATTATGACCGTCGGCGTTTATGGCCTGGTCGCGGCTATCGTCAAGCTCGACGACTTGGGGCTTTACCTGCACCGACAACGCAGCCGTCTGTCGCAAAGCCTCGGCAAGTTTTTGCTGCTCGCCGCGCCCCAACTGATGAAGGCGCTTTCCATCCTCGGCACCACCGCCATGTTCATGGTCGGCGGCGGCATTCTCACACACGGCTGGCACACCCTGACCGAACTCATCGAACCGCTCAAGCATTACGTCGCCGCCATCGGCGGCATCGGTTTCATCCTCAAAGCCATCGTGCCAATTTTATTCGATGTCGTGGTTGGCATTGCGGTGGGAGCGGCTGTGCTAGCAGTTGTCACGGCCACCAAACGCGTACTGAAAAAATAAAAGCCGTTCGCATAAAACACCGCGCCAAGCGAGCGCAGCGGAGTAGAGTAAAATCGGGTATGTTTATGGGTAAGCAGTGATTAGCTGCGATATGTTTTGAGTCTTTCAGGGCAAAGAGAAATTACGCTGGTGTGACCAGTTGATGGAGCCGTTTATGAGTTCAACCGTATTTTTCCCAGACCAGATTTACATTGAACAGATTCGCAAACATTTATGGAGCGGGCGTGAATTTGGTCGTGCTGCCGTTGTGCGATCTTCTTCAGGGTCGCTCTCGCGCAAAAATTCACCGAGCGTGGCTAGTGGAGCTTTTCTGAAATTCTGCTCCTGGTTTAGACCTGAAGTGGTCGTCCTTTGTAAGTCCACTTAAAAGGCTTCGCCAAAGTGACATTGAAGTATTCGATAAAAGCGAGAATGCGCGTGCGTAGCGCTTCCTTCG
>JANNUY010000261.1:0-10996 GCA_031414155.1 Acidobacteriota bacterium | reverse complement strand
CTACAGTTGCAATAAAGCAATAGGGTCAACAAAGACGGCGTTGTCCAGATTCTAGTTAAAATTCAGCCTGTGAGCGGAGTTGAACAAAGCGGTCAACAGACTACTTTTTAGTTGAAATTCTGCGGTTGAACGGCTGCCGCGATTGCGCGTTGCAAGTAGGGCAATCGTGCGTAGTTGTCTACTTTACTTTACGCATAAGTGGTTCCGCTTCCAAGAGACTGCCCGCCACCCAGCGATGGCGTTGGTCGGAGTTGGTCCAGCGTTTCACGTTGCGCGTAGTTTTCTCCAGTTGTGAATTCAAGTTCTCGATGCAGTTCGTCGTCGCGAAGCTGCGCGAGAATTCCGTCATCTTGAGTCGTTGCAAGGTGAGCGTTTCGGACAAGCCTTCGCGCAACGAATTCGCAGCGGAGCGGTTGTCGCGTTCTAATTTTTTTGCCAAGTCCAGCAATCAATACTGTGAACACTTTTTGAACGAGAAATAAAGCACTTAGCGGAAAGGACTTAGCTCTAGGGGAATTAAATCAAAGTAAGCGCGTGAGCAACACTGTGAACAGAAATCAGGCGGCTAGCGCGCCGTAAGCCCTGAGGTCTTCGTAAGCCGGATGATTTTTCCAGTAATTCAGGTCGAAACCTAACTTGGCAGAAATCTCTGCCAGGAAAAGTTCATTGAAAGCGATTTGTTTTTGCGTCGCCATCGAAAACACCAGGGGTTCTTCGTTGGTTTGTTCTTTGACCATCGCGGCACGGGTCGCGCTGACCGTCGCCAGCGAGGCGTTGAAGTGGAAATCCAGCGCCGCCGCGTTACGCGCCTGAGAGTCGGTCAGGCCTGCGAATTGTTTGCCGTCGCGGAACAGGAATTCGACCTGGAAGCGCGCCGGGTACATGCGCAACACGTCTATCGCCGCGCACTTCAGCTCGGTGGTCGCAAAGATCGCGTGATGGCGTTTGCCGTCCGCCGTGTACCACACCAGCACGACGACGCGCAGTTTGAGTTAGACCGCTACCCTTAAAATATGAAAACTCGTCGCACCTTCTTACAACAATCTTTGGGCACAATGGCGGCGGCTAGTTTGCCTGCATTTGCCGCGAACACTCCTGACGTACTAATCGCGCAACCGAGCGCCGATTGGTACGACCGCCCAATGCGCTGGGCACAGGTCACTTTAGTCGAAGACGATCCCGGCCAATATGACCCCGCCTTCTGGCTCGATTTTTTCAAGCGCACGCATTCCGACGCGACCTGTCTTTCCGCGGGCGGTTGCGTAGCCTATTACCCAACCAAAGTTCCGTTGCATTACCGCAGCAAGTTCCTCGGCGACCGCGATTGTTTTGGCGAACTGGTCGCGGGCGCACGCAAGTTAGGGATGAACGTCATCGCGCGGACTGATCCGCACGCGGCGACGCAGGCGATTTACGAAGCGCATCCCGATTGGATCGCCGTCACTGCCGATGGCAAGCCGCGCAAGCATTGGGCCGATCCTTCGTTGTGGGTTACGTGCGGGCTGGGGCCTTACAACTTTGAACACATGACCGCCATCACGCGCGAGATCATGCAGATGTATAAAGTTGACGGCATCTTCAGCAATCGCTGGGACGGTTCGGGGATGTGTTATTGCGTGCATTGCCAGACGAATTTCAAAAAATCCACGGGACTTGATTTGCCGCGCACCGACAACCCGCAAGATGAAGCGCGGCGGCAATACATTGTCTGGCGGCAACAGCGGTTGTTTGAACTGTGGCGGCTGTGGGACAGCGAGATCAAGCAGATCAATCCGAATGCGAGTTACATCGCCAACGCGGGCGGCGGCGCGTTGAGCGACCTAGACATGAAAACCATCGGCGAATTGGCGCATACGTTGTTTGCTGATCGGCAGGCGCGGCGCGGTCTGATGCCGCCGTGGGCGAATGGCAAGAACGGCAAAGAATACGGCGCGACAATGGGACGCAAGGCCATCGGCGGCATCTTCAGCGTAGGCATCGAAGAAGCTTATCGCTGGAAAGATTCCGTGCAGAACGCCGAAGAAATAAAGCTCTGGGTCGTAGACGGCATCGCACACAACCTGCGTCCGTGGTTCACGAAATTCAACGGCAAAGTGATTGATAAACGCTGGCTGAAAGTCGTCGAAGACTTATACGGCTGGCATTACCGCAACGAAAAATATCTGCGCAATGAAAAGTCATTAGCGCGCTTGGCGATAGTTTATTCGCAGCAAACCGCTACGTTTTATGGCGGCGAACAGGCGCGCGCCAAAGTCGAAGACCACGCGCTCGGCTTTTATCAGGCGTTGGTCGAAACGCGCGTGCCGTTCGATATGGTGCATGACCAGTTGCTGGATGCCGAACATTTGAAGCCCTACCGCACGTTGATTCTGCCGAATATTGCCGCGCTATCAGATGCGCAATGCCAGCAACTCAAAGCCTTTGTCGAAGGCGGCGGCAATTTGATCGCTACGCATGAAACTTCGCTCTATGACGAATGGGGCAAGCAGCGTAAGGATTTCGGCTTGGCCTCGTTATTTGGCGCTTCGTTCGATGGCCGCGTAGAGCAAAACATCCGCAACTCTTATCTCAACGTAGACAAAGACCCACAGACCAATGCGTTTCATCCCATCGTGCGCGGGCTGGAAGACGCGACACGCATCATCAACGGCGCGCATTGGGTCTACGTCAAAGCGCACGCCAAGGCTCATTCGCCGCTGACACTCGTGCCTTCTTATCCTGATTTGCCGATGGAGCAAGTCTGGGCGCGAGTGCCGCGCACTGATACGCCTGCCGTATTCGCGCGGCAAATCGGCAAAGGGCGCGTGGTGTATTTCCCTTTCGATCTTGATCGTACGTTTTGGGAAGTCTTAAGTACCGATCATTTGAAACTCATCCAGAACGCCATTTCGTGGGCGCATCAGGAAGCGCAGCCGCTGACCATCAACGGACGCGGTGTGTTGGATGTTTCGTTGTGGCAGCAGAAAAGCTCCATCGCCGCGCATCTGGTGAACCTGACGAATCCGATGATGATGAAAGGGCCGATGCGCGAAATCATTCCGTTGTCAGCGCAGCAAGTGCGTATTCGCATACCTGACGGACGCCGCGTTAGCCAAGCGCATTTTCTGGTGAGCGGCAAAACGCCGGTCTGGCGGCAAGCGGGCAACGTGGTGAGCGTGACAGTTCCATCCATTGAATTGCATGAGGTCGTCGCGCTTGATCTCGCATAAAGCCGTATGAAAAACCCATTCATCAAAACGCTGTGGCTGTTGTGCCTATTGACCGTCATCGTTCGCGCGCAAGAGGGCTGGCAGGAAGGTTGGTGGATGCGCGAGCCGATTCGTTGGGTGCAAACTAACTTGCGGCAAGTGGATGCTACGCTTGATGCGAAACGTCTCGCCGAACAACTCGCTGACATGCGCGCCAACGTAGTCTTGATGGGGATGGGCGGCATCGCGGCTTACTATCCAACGCAAGTCGCGTTTCATTATCCGAGTCCAAACTTGCCTGCCGGACGCGATATGTTCGGCGACGTAGTGCGCGAATGCCACGCGCGCCAGATTCGCGTCGTAGGCCGCTACGATTTGAGCAAGACGCCGAAAGCCGTATTCGACGCGCATCCCGAATGGTTCTTCCGCCAGGCCAGCGGCGAGCCGGTGATTTATAACGGGCTGTATTCGACCTGCATCAACGGCGGTTATTACCGCGAACAGGCGATGAAGATTTTGGCCGAAGGTTTGGACAGATACGAAGTGGACGGCCTGTTTTTCAATATGTTCGGCAACCAGGCGCGCGATTACGGCGGACGCGAAGTCGGGCTGTGTCATTGCGATGTTTGCCAAACGCAATACCGCGCGGCTTATCGCAAAGAAATCCCTGACAAGCCGGATGACGATTATCGCAAGTTCATGTTCACCTCATCGCGCGCAGTCGCCGCCGACATCGGCAAGCTGATTCGTGCGAAGCGTCCGCAGGCGGGCTATTTCAATTACCTTCAGGAATTCACCGACGGCGTGATGTCAGAATCGAATACCGCGCTCGCGCGTCCGTTGCCGCTGTGGCCTTATGCGGCGAGCGACAACGTCAACCGCGCGCGCAACAGCCAGCCGGGCAAAATGTCGGTAGACCTGAACATGCAATTCGTAGATTACTGGTGGCGTTTTGCGACCGTGCCGCGCGGCGAGATTGCGCTGCGTTCGTGGCAGAACGTTTCGCAGGGCGGCGCGTTGACGTTTGAGATGAACGGCACGTTCGAGCAACAAGACCGGCAGGCGCTCGAAACCTCGAAGCCGATCTTTCGTTGGGTCGCCGCGCATGAGCAGTATTACGTCAAGCAGACCAGCGCGGCGCGCGTGTTGTTGTTGAGTGCGCCAGTCGAGGGCGGGCGCGAATTCAACGTGGAATCATATCGCGGGATTTATCGCTTGCTGACCGAAGAACACATTCCGTTTGCGGCGTCGAACAATCTCGATTGGCTGGGCAAACGCGAATTCGATTTGGTCATCGCTACTGATTGGTCGCCTGTTGGATTGAAGCAATACGCTGAGAACGGCGGGCGCGTATTGATCGCCAGCGCACAGCCGCCAGAGTTTGAAGTCGCGCCTGTCGTCAAAACTACCAAAGAAATTCGCGGTTATGTGCGCGTGCGCGATCACGCGGCGTTGCCTTCGTTGCGAGACACCGATTTATTGATGCTGAACGGAGCTTTCACGGAAGTGGGCACCGAAGTGCGTGATGGCGCGAAGCCGTTGCTGACGCTCGTGCCGCCTTCGATGTTCGGCCCGCCGGAATTCATTCACATTGATATGCAAGACACCGATACGACGGCGTTGGTGTTCAAGCAATTCGGCAAAGGCACGGTCGCGTGGCTGCCGTGGAATCTCGGCGCGCTCTATTACCGCCACAGTTTGAACTCGCACGCAGGTTTGTTTCGTGACGTGTTGAACAAGCTCAACCTGCCGCGCCAACTCAAAACCAACGCGCATCCGTTGGTCGAGCTGACGTTGATGCGGCAGAGTGGACGCACGCTGTTGCACCTGATTAACCTGAGCGGACATTCGCAAACCGGCTATTTCGCGCCGATTCCGATGAGTGGCATTCAGGTGCAAGTCGCAGGCGCATTCAAAAGTGCGCGCACGTTGCGCACGGCGGGCAAGCTGGCAATCAACGTGAGCAACGGTTATACCGAGTTCACGATTCCATCATTGAATGATTACGAATTGGTCGTCATTGAGTAACGCGAGACGATCACAATCGTCATTCTCACATCCCTTCTCCATTCTTTGACCGGTGAAGGCTGTTCTCTCTGTCAAAGAATGGAGAGACGATTTGATGCTTTAACCCCGTCAACACAGGAGCTTTTCGCCATGAAACAATTTCTTCATTGCTTTGCGTTGTTGCTTGCTCTGAGCCTTGCTGTCTTTGCTCAGGTTTCCTCCGGCACGATCACCGGCACGGTACGCGATGCGACCGACGCGGTCATCGCGGGCGCGAAAGTGAAAGTCACGCAAACGGCGACGACGGTGTCGCGCGAAACTGTCACCGATGAACGCGGCCAATTCAGTGCGCCCAGTCTGCGTCCGGGTGAGTATTCGATCACCGTCACGGCGACCGGTTTTCAAGGCCGCACCTTCACGGGCGTCACGCTGGCCGTAGATCAAACCGTCAACCTGCCCGCCGTGTTGCAACCCGGCACGGTCGAGCAATCCATTGAAGTCACCTCCGCCGCGCCGTTGTTAGATAGTTCTACGTCATCGCTGGGCCAGGTGATTGATAACAAGAAAATCATTGACCTGCCGTTGAATGGCCGCAATCCATTCGCGCTGGGGCTGCTCACGGGCTTCACCACGCCTGTGAGAGGCGTGGCCTCGAACCTGCCGTTTGTCGGAGGTGGCGGGCGCTGGCAAAACAACGATGTGCTGCTCGACGGCGTAGACAACAACACGATGGCGACGGGTGGTCCATCGCAGTGATGAGGCAGTTCAAACTACAACGCCGCCGATTTGTAAAGGCAATCGCTACAAAAGTTATGATGCGTTTCCCCTATTACTGGTCACGCGCAACGGTACGCTGTGGGCGGGCACCGAAGGCGGCGGGTTGATTCGTTATCAAGGCGGTGAGTTTCGCAACTTCGGCAAGGCTGAAGGGCTGACCAACGGATTCGTCCGCGTCATTTTTGAAGATCGCGCGCAACGGCTTTGGGTAGGCACGGACTCAGGTTTGTTTCGGCTCGAACAGGACAAGTTCGTGCGCGAAGACAACCGCGCCGGCGTGCCGCGCATGGGCGTTCACGCCATTTGCGAAGACCGCGCCGGACGTTTGTTGATCGGCGGTTGGGGCTTGCTGATCTTGCAAGGGAACGCGACGCAATACTTCAGCTCGAACGAAAGTCAGGCCGACAACAGCATCCGCACGCTTTGCCAAACCGCCGACAGCGCGTTGTGGATGGGTACGATTGCGGGCTTGCGGCGGCTCGCTCCCGCGCACAGCGGCAATCCGTTTTTGCAGCCCAAACTTTTCAATCACATCAACATCAGCTTTCTACGCGAAAGCCGCAAAGGCCAATTGTGGATTGGCTCTTACGGGCAAGGCGTATTGCGTTATCAGGCCGGTCAAATCACGAAATTCACCGCACCGGCCTTGCTGCCGCACAACAACGTACTGGCTTTGTTTGAAGACAGCGAAGACAACATCTGGGTCGGTACGCAAGGCGGTTTGCTGCGCTTGAGTCCGAGTGTGGCGAGCACGATCACGACCGCCGACGGCGCGCCGCAAAGCATGAATACGATTTATCCAGACCCGCGCGGCGAACTGTTTGTCACAGCGTTGAACGGTCAACTGTTGCGCGTCGCGCAACAGTTGCTCGTGCCAGTTCAGCTTCCGGCAGCGGTGCGCGGCTTGCCGATACGCAATGTATTTCGTGACAGCCGGGGCGCGTTGTGGCTCGGCACTGAGCGCGGCTCGACGACGCGGGCGTAACGCGGTTCACCGTACGGCAAGGCCTGATTAGCGATTTCACGCGGGCCTTTTGCGCCGACCGCGACGGCAGTTTGTGGATTGGCACTGATGGCGGATTGAGCCGCTTTGACGGCAGCGCATATCAAAACTTCAACATGCAAAACGGGCTGGCTTATAACAGCGTGCGCGCGTTGTTGCTCGACCACAACGGCAGTTTGTGGGTAGCGACCGACGGCGGCTTGAGCCATTTGCGTGATCGGCAGTTCGTCGCCGAACCCGCGCTCGAACGTTTGCGCGGGCGCAAAGTCTGGGCCTTGTACGAAGACGCCGCCGGCGCTTTGTGGATCGGTACGCACGGCGACGGGCTGTTTCGTTTCAAGCAGGGCGCATTGACGCAATTCACCACCCAAGCCGGATTGCCCAGCAACAAGATTTATTTCATCGCCGAAGACGCGCGCGACCATCTGTGGTTGAGCAGTCCGAATGGCATTCTGTCAGTCGCGCGGCAGGCGCTGGAAAGTTACGCCGAACGCGCGTCAGGCCAATTGGCGGTGCGCGTTTACAGCACCGCCGAAGGCTTGAACACCAATCAGATGAGCGGCGGCGTGCAACCGGCGGGCGCGTTGCTCGCGTCGGGCGAGTTGTGGATTCCGAGCGCCAAAGGCGCAGTGCGTTTATTGCCCGACAGCGCTGACCGCCCCAACGCGCCGCCGGTTTTTATCGAACAGGTTTTCGCCGACGATCACGCCGAACCGTTCACCAACGCGCTGCAACTCGGCGCCGGACATCACAAGCTCGAAATTCACTACACCGCGATTCGGCTGCGTTCGCCCGATCATTTGCGCTTCAAGTTTCGGCTGGAAGGCTTCGACCCGGAATGGACTGACGCCGGGCAACGCCGCGTAGCTTATTACACCAACGTGCCTGCTGGGTCTTACCGCTTTCGCGTAGAGGCTTATGAAATTGATGACCCGCGCACGGCTGCGCAACACAGCCTGCCCATCGCCTGGCTGCCTTATTTTTATGAGACGCCGTGGTTTCTGGCGTTGTGTTTATTGGCGGCGGGCGCGCTCGCTTATGGCGGTTACCGCTTGCACATTCACAACCTGCGGCAGCGTTTCGCGGCGGTGTTGGATGAACGCAACCGCCTCGCACGCGAGATGCACGATACGCTGATTCAAGGCGCTGTCGGCGTCTCGACCTTGCTCGAAGCCGCGTCAGGCGCGCGTGAGATTTCGCCCGACATCAGTCATCAATTGCTCGAACGCGCCCGCAACGAAGTCCGCCACACCGTAGACGAAGCCCGCCTCGCCGTTTGGAATCTGCGTCACGCTTCAGGCGCAGGCCTCGTCGCCGCCGTCACGCATCTCGCCCAACAAACCGAACGCGAAACCGGCGTTCCCATCAGTTTCGAGAGTGCAGGCCAGCCGCTGAATTTCGCCGCCGAAAGCGAACACAGCTTGCTGATGATTATTCGTGAAGCGCTGCAAAACGCCTTGCGCCACGCGGCGCCCAAACGGCTTGCCCTCCGCTTGCGCTTTGAACAGCAAACTTTGCACGCCGAAGTTGAAGACGACGGCTGCGGCTTCCACGTCGAGCAAGCCTTTGCCCGCGAAGATCGTCATTACGGATTGATTGGCATGCGTGAGCGTGCCGAAAAATTAGGCGGGCAATTGCAAATTGACAGCATCTTGGGGCAAGGAACGCGTGTCGAACTGCGCATTCCTTCAACAAAGGTCGGAAGGCATGACTGAGCCTTTACCTTTTGCTTTCGACTACGACAAAAGCGGCTACTAAGTTGGATGTTCGTTTAAGGGTTACTTGTCGCCAGCCAATCAGGATGTGACCAAACGGGTCGCCGCGTCTACGCGCGCAAGTCGAACAGCACGAGTACATCGAATTGTTATAGGCTTTCGAGACGGGTCTCCGCGTCGCCGAAGCGCTCCAATTTGATCCCCATGCGGTCCATCAGCGAGAGGTAAAGGCTGCACGCCTTTCGATTCGCGTCGCCCGCCTTCACATAATCCAGCGTACGGCCTGTCTGAAGCGTGCCGCCGAGTCCGCCCGCGAGCGCCATGGGCAACCGCGAGTTGTCGTGCGATCTGCCGATCCACAAATTGGACAGAAACATCAGACAGGAGTTATCCAACACCGTGCCGTTGCCTTCCGGCATGGCGTCAAGCTTCGACGCTAAGTAAGCGAACTGGCTGACGTGCCAGCGCGTGATGCGTTCGTATTCGTCGTTGTTGTTGGCGTGAGATGCGCCGTGGTGCGCCTGTCTAACCTCAAGGAAGGGGTAATACATGGCCGAAAGGTCGCGCGAGATCAGCAAACTGGCAACGCGCGTCTTGTCGGTTTGAAACGCGATGGCGATGAGGTCCAACATCAGTTTGGCGTGTTCGCGCAGGTCTTCGGGCAAACCGTTGGCGGGCCGCTCCATGCTCCACACCGGTTGGTTCTTCAGCTTGGCCAGGTCGTCCGCTTTGTCCTTCGCCTTGCGCATGCCTTCGACGCGCTTTTCCACTTCGCGCACGCTGGTCAGGTACTCATCCAGCTTGGCGTTGTCGGTTGAACTGATCTTCCGGCTCAAACGGTCGGCGCGCTCCTTCACGCGATCCAGGATGCTCAGGTTGAGCAGGCTTCCGCGATTCTCAAACAGCATGTCGAACGCGAGCGATGGATAGATTTCGTTGGGAACCGGGGATTCAGCAGTTTGCCACGAGATGTGGGAACTGTAGGCCAGCGAGTAGTTGCTTTCGTGAAATCCGGTGATGGGTTGTTCGCAAGCGAGTACCATGCTCGGTTGCAGGGTTTCCTGGCCCATCCGGCTGGCGATCATTTGATCCACCGAGATGCCCGAACGAAGCACTGCGCCTTTGATCAGCGTTGCGCCGGTAAGCAGGCTGCCGGTTTGCGGCGGGTGAATCCCCAGACCCATCGCGCCTTTGTTGAAAAGCCCGTGAATCACGTTGATCTTGCTCTTCAATGGTTCGAGAGGCGCAAGCGAGTTGCTCAGCTTCATATCCGGCCCCGATCCTTCCGATCCCCAATGATCCTCGTTGACGCCACAACCGAGAAAGACTACGCCAAAGCGTTTCGGGAATGCGGCCTCCACAGTCCCAGCTTGGGCGGCAAACGATTCGAGCCACGGCAATGCCAGCGTTACTCCCGCGCCGCGAAGAATCGCGCGGCGAGAGATGCGATTAGCAGATGAATTCATTTGATCGGACATTTTAATTACCGCCTTTCTGCGGAGCAGTGTTTGTACTTTTAAGTTGTGAGAACTCTGGAGTTCGTCGGTTCAGGAACTGCGGGCTTGTGACAATGGTTTCGATGAGCGCGGACATCTTGTATCCGCTTGCCGTCAGCTTCGATTGCATCGCCTCAAGCAGAGGTTCATCAGAAACTATGGGCGAGCGGCCAAGCGCGTAGACAAGCGTCTTTTCACTCAGATTGTTCAGAAAATCCTGCTGGCGATAAGCACGGATATAAGCTAACAGGCCGTCGAGTCCATCGCCTTGATTACCGTTTGGGAATGCGGAGCGCGCGTCCACCGCGCGTCCGGCCAGGTCTTTGGTTCGCCGCTCGCCTACTGGGCCGTACCCTTCAAACGCCAGCCCGAAGGAATCAAAACGGGCGTGACAAGAGGCGCAGGCCACGTTTTCCCGGTGCTTTGCCAGCAACTCGCGCACTGGCAAATCCGATTTCGATTCGTCGCGGGGCAACTCCGGGACTACAGCGGGAGGCGGCGGAATCGCTTCGCCCAGCGCGCGGCGAGCGACCCAATAACCACGCTTCACTGGACTGGTTCTGAGACCGGGCGCGTTTTGGGTCAGAAACACAGCCATTGGCAGCAGGCCGCCACGGCCGTAGGCGCGCGCATCATTCACCCGCAACCATTCGTCCTGATCTGAAGTTACTGGCATGCCGTAATGCTCGGCCAGCGTGTGATTCACAAACGTGTAGTTGCCGTATAACAAATCCAACACCGGGCGATCATTCTGAATCAAGTCGGTGATAAAGCGGATCGGCTCCTCGAACATCGCTTCTCGCAGCCCAT
>JANNUY010000260.1:0-1731 GCA_031414155.1 Acidobacteriota bacterium | reverse complement strand
GCCGAAATCAGGGGCAGGAGTGCATTTATCAGGGTACGTTTATCGAAGTGCTACCATTCAAGAAACACCCAAACCGCATCTGGTTTACGACGGGGTTCCTGACATACTGATTGTTGCTAAAAATCAAAATGGAGAAGTTTTCAAGACGAAAACCGATGAAGCTGGGGCATATGAATTCAAAGAGTCAAAGTCAGGGCAATACGAGATAGAAGCTGACCTACCGAAAGAATACTATCGTGGAGGGGGTTCCCGGCAGACACTGAAGATCAGTGATCGTGGGTGTGGAGAAGCCTCATTTTCTGCGCGGTTCGATGGTTTGATCAGTGGTAAGGTCGTAGATAAATACGGTCGCCCTGTCCCCAAAATCCAAGTCGTACTGATTGATGCGGACAGCCAGGAAACGCCACGGCAATTTCATGAGGTGGCGGTTGATTATGCTGATACAAAGGGCGGTTTTCAGATGGAAGCGATTCAGCCTGGGCGCTATCGGCTAGGTATCAATGTGAATCAAAATCCTGACGAACACCCTTTCCCACCAACTTGGTACCCCGGCGTAACCGAAAAGCTGCAAGGTACTATTTTGGAAATTGGTGTGGCTGAGAAAGTTCGAGATTTGATTTTTCAATTACCTGAAAAGCTGATGGCTCGACCATAAAGGGAGTGGTTGTTTGGCCGAACGGACGCCCCGCCGCTAACGCAGACGTTCACCTCGAATCAGAGGAGCATCCGGGGTGGTGTGTTAATGGGTGCGGAAACGCGAATCGGTTAGGACAGTTTGTTTTGCACGGCTACGCAGGCACGAAATATCGCATACAGGCGGAAGCTCCTATCAACCCTAAAGCTGATTACGATAAACACATTTCCGTTTATGCAGAGCCAGTCTGGTTTCAGTTAAAAGAAAATGTCACCAACGTGCGTATCGTCTTAACGCTTGATGAAAAAACCTATAAAGAACGATTCGAGAAGAAGAAGGAAGAAAAATAATATGAGCAAACTAAAAAGCACTGCCTGGAAGTACCTGCGCTTATTCGGGCTAATGAGTGTAATTGCGGTTGTGGCACGACTCCCGATTGAGGCAAGCATCGTTGAAGCCTTGAGTCTTGGTGAAGCCGCGCCCGCCTTCACGCTCAAAGACCTCGCAGACAAGCCGCACAAGCTCGCCGACTATCGCGGCAAACTCACCGTTGTCGCCTTTCTGAGCGCGAAGTGTCCGATCTCGAATGCTTACAACGAACGCATTCGTGTGCTGGCGGATGATTACGCCAAGCGCGGCGTCATCTTTCTCGCGCTCAACGCCAGCGCCGATGAGACGGTGAGCGAGATCAAGGCGCACGCCGACAAGCAAGGCTTCACGTTTTCGATTCTGAAAGACAAAGATAACAAGATTGCCGATGCTTATGGCGCGGTGCGTACGCCGGAGATGTTTGTCGTAGATGCGGCGGGCGTGCTGCGTTATCACGGGCGGATTGATAATTCGCACCTGATGATTCACGTCAAGACGCACGACTTGCGCAATGCGTTAGAAGAGTTGTTGGTGGGTAAGTCGGTGACGACGGCAGAGACAAAGGCGTTGGGTTGCATCATCAAGCGCGCGCAACAAGCTGAGAGCAGGGGCGGTACGGGGAGCGTAAGCGACCTGAGCATTCACTCTGCGAGCTACCAACCAATGGCTTACTTCCCGGCTTTCTCGCTCGCGCCTCAACGCAAGCCCGTCACTAAACGTCCCGTCGC
>JANNUY010000259.1:0-3515 GCA_031414155.1 Acidobacteriota bacterium | reverse complement strand
GCCGTTGCACGGCATTCCTTGCGGCGTTAAAGATTTGTTCGCTACCAAAGGCATCAAGACGACGTGGGGCGCTGAACCATTCCGCGAACAGATGATTGATTACGACTCAACCGTGGTTGAACGCTTGCGCAATGCTGGCGCAGTGCTATGCGCCAAACTCTCAATGGGCGCGTTGGCGATGGGCGGACGCTGGTTCGGCGGCATGACGCGCAATCCGTGGCAAATCGAAGAAACACAAACTGGTTCGAGCGGTTCGTCGGCTGGTTCGGCGTCGGCTACGTCGGCGGGTTTGTTGGGTTTTGCCATCGGCACTGAGACGCTGGGTTCCATCGTCTCACCTTCGTCGCGTTGCGGCGTAGCGGGCTTGCGGCCAACTTACGGACGCATTAGCCGTTACGGCGCGATGGGCTTGAGCTGGACAATGGATAAGATCGGCCCCATCTGCCGCAGCGTCGAAGATTGCGCATTGGTGCTGGATGCTTTGTACGGCCCCGACGACCACGACCTCACCGTCGAAGATGTGCCTTTTGTCTGGCAGCCTGAACGCAAGCTCGCGTCAATGCGCATTGGTTATGTCAAAGCTGAATTCGAGCCAAGTCAGAATCGCGGCTCCGGCGGAGGTGGTAGCAATCAAGGAACCAACAACGCTGAACGGATGAAGATGTATCAAGACGCGCTGGACGTGTTGCGCAAAGCGGGCGCGAACTTGCAGCCCATCGAATTGCCATCGTTTGACGCGCAATCATTGCGCATCATTCTCAATGCCGAAGCCGCCGCCGCCTTTGACGACATCACGCGCGATGGCCGCGTCAATCAATTGTCAGGGCAAGCCGCTAGCGATTGGCCGAACTCGTTTCGCTCGGCGCGGTTTATTCCGGCGGTTGAATACCTGCGCGCGCAACGCGCTCGCACTTTGCTGATGCGCGAAATGGATAAGCTGATGGCGAACTGGGATTGCTTCGTCACGCCTGCGCCGGGCAGCGCGAGCTTGTTGATTACGAACCTGACCGGACATCCAGCCGCCGTCGTGCCATGCGGATTCATCAACAACCTGCCGCAAGCGATCATGTTCACCAGCAATCTTTACGACGAAGGCGCAGCCGCGCGCGTCGCGTTGGCTTATGAACGCGCGACGGAGTGGCATAAGAAACATCCGACGTTGGCCTAATCATCAGGAAAGACGGGTAACAGAACCAAGCAAGAAAGCCGGATCGTCAGGCCAAATTGCGGCAAATGCTGCGGCGTAAACTGAACCACGTTGTTGCGGAATGCCCAGCAAGATGATGCCAAAAGCAGGTGAGACGTAGCGCCCTAAAGCACTTTCATCGAAGTCTTTGTCGCGTGTGATAAACAACTCGTAATCTGCTTGTGCGCGAGCAAAGAGCGCGCCGTTCTGCACACCTTTCCAACCGAGATAATTGACAGAATCGGCTTCGTGGCCGCAAGCGCGCAGCACCGCTAACAAATCTACCGGCACGTTTTCATCCAGCAAGATTCGCATAGGCATCAGGCCGCTTGCATCAGCGTGAGTGTACAATGAGCTGCGAGTTGTTCGACCGCTGCTACATCACGAGTGGTTAGGGATGGGAAAGACGCAACGATGTCAACTGGCGCAACTCCGGCTTCAAGTAATTCCAATATCTGCTCGACCGAAACGCGCGTACCAGTGATGCGAAGTTTGCCGCGCAATACGTCCGCCGTTTGCTCGAAATGAGGTCGTAACGTTGTCGGAAGGGATTGCCAATCTTTCATACTTACAGCATAGCATTCCCGCAGTTTCGGAAAAACGCTTGTTTGGCAAAGCAGCAAATTAATACCGAGAGAATTTAAGCGGCAATCAAACAATGAGCTAATTCATGCCCAAGCCAATTCTCAAAAACCTGTTAGCCGAAATTCGCGCTTGCCAGGTGTGCGCCGCACATTTGCCGCATCCTCCCAACCCGGTCTTGCGCGCGAGCGCCAGCGCGCGGCTGCTCATCGTAGGCCAAGCGCCTGGTCGTCGCGTCAACGAGACGGGCATTCCGTGGAATGATCCATCGGGTGATACGTTGAGGGAATGGCTGCAAATGACGCGCGAACAGTTTTATGACGAACGCATCATTGCCATCATTCCAACGGGATTCTGTTATCCGGGTACGGGTAAAAACGGAGACTTGCCGCCGCGCCCTGAATGCGCGCCGCTGTGGCATCCGCCGCTGCTCGCCGCACTGCCGAATATCAAACTTACCTTGCTGATTGGCAGTTACGCGCAGGCTTATTACTTGAAGGAACGCCGCCAAGCGACGTTGACCGAAACCGTAGCGAATTACGCTGAATACCTGCCACGCTTTTTGCCGCTGCCTCATCCAAGTCCGCGCAATCGCATGTGGCTCAGACGCAATCCGTGGTTTGCCGAAGAAGTCTTGCCGCTCTTGCGCAAGAACGTGAGGGAAGCACTCGCCTGAACAGAATTTTAAGTTGATTTAACGTTCACAATTCCGGTACTTGTCGTATCGTCAATTCAAGGCAGAAGCAATTCGACCTTGAGCGAACGAGTAGCGGCGAGCGTGTTGATAATCAAGACAGAAACAAAACTTTAGGAGGTTATATGTTTCCATTCGATTTACGCGGCCCGGATTTCCTGCTGTTCTATTTCGGCCTCAGTCTGGCTACAATTTTCGGTTGTTGGATGTGGCGACGGTTCGCTGAATCAGGCGATGCACCTAAGCTGAATTTGGCTGATCCATACCTCATCGCGCATTTGCGGGGCGGATCGAATGAAGCCATCCGTCTCGCAGTGGTTTCTCTTATCGAACGCCACCTGCTTAAAGTAAAAGATAAAACCGTAGAGCGTTCACCCAATCCAGTAGAAGATTCGTCCTTGCCTAAAATTGAATCAGCCGCCTTGCAAGTGCTAAGAACTCCTTCAACTCCTGCTAAACTTTTCGATAACAGCTACCTGAAAACCACCTGCGAACCTTATCGGGCAACGCTGCAACAAGCTGGATTGTTGCCCAGTGATGAGCAACAAAATATGCGCAGCGTAATTTTCGCGCTCGCGCTGCTTTGCTTGCTGAGCGTTGGAATCTATAAAGTGCGAATTGGGTTAACCAATGACCGTCCCATAGCTTTCTTAGTCATAATGATGGTTGTTGCAACAATAACACTCGCCTTCGCTCTCTTTCCTCGCCTTACGCCGCGCGGCAAAGCGATGTTGGCGGATGTGAAATCCCTTTATGGTGGTCTGCGGATTCGTAAATCGAACAAGCTCCCGCAAACTGAAGCTCTGATGCTGGCAGCGGTGTTCGGCATCGGCGCTTTGGGAGCCTTCGATTACGCATACGCCAAAGAGCTTTTCCCACGCGCCGACGCATCATCCAGCGGTGGCAGTAGCTGTGGCAGCAGTTGCGGCAGTGGGGGTGGCAGCAGTTGCGGAGGCGGCGGTGGCTGTGGTGGCTGCGGTTCATCGTAAGGTTATGCAAACCATCCAAAAAGATCGTTTCGGACTCGGCTGGCGGCGCGAACTGGCAACAGGC
>JANNUY010000258.1:0-2750 GCA_031414155.1 Acidobacteriota bacterium | reverse complement strand
GAGATGAAAAGCAGATGAATCGGCACCGCCACTGCTTGCCCGCGCGGAATATGAATCAGCGCGCCGTCATGCAAATTTGCCGTATTCAACGCCGTGAACGTGTGATCGAGATAATCAGCCTGCGTCGCCAGATGACGGCTTACGAGTTTCGATGTTTCAGCGGGAAGCTGCGCCAACGAACCAACCGTGACGCCAGTGGGCAAAGCGTTCGTCACTGAAAACTCCGGCACGAAATGTCCGTCCACAAAGACCAACTGGCTGCGGCGCGCTTCGGCGAAAGTGAAAGGCGTCAGCGTCGCCAGCGAGAGCCTTGCCGGTTCGAGCGCCAACGGTTGCCGCCACGCGGCTTTCAGAATGGGCGCAACGCTCGTGTACTTCCACGCTTCGTCGCGTGTCGTAGGGAAATCCAGCGCCTCGAAACGTTCGGCGGCTTTGGCGCGCAGGTTCATCAGCCACGCCGCATCGTGCGCTTCGCGCTGTTGGGCGAGCGTTCGATAAGCCGAAAATTGTTTGTCCTTCTCTTTTGCTGCTTGTGCCATAAAGCAATCGTTAGCAATCTAGCGTCTTGCTGCATTCATCCAGCGGCATCGCCATGCCTTCACGAATGGATTCGCGCATGCCGGGAATTGCAACCAGATGTAGCGTCTCTTGCATCGCCCGCCAATCTGACTCAGCCAGCAACACGGCCTGCTCCGATTCGCTGGCGATGTGAACTGGTTCGTGCGAAAGCGCCGTTTGACTAATCAATCCAGCCAGATTGGCTTGTGCTTCCGTGACAGAAATTACTTGCATCGGTTTCTCTCTTTACGCTGCCGCCTTCGCGCTCTTGATCCAATCGTAACCCTTATCTTCCAACTCCTTCGCCAATTCCTTATCGCCCGATTTGACGATCTGCCCCTGATAAAGTACGTGGACGAAATGCGGTTCGATGTAATCGAGCAAGCGTTGATAATGAGTAACTAAAATAATCGCATTATCTTTGTTAGCCAATTTATTCACGCCGCCCGCGACGATGCGCAGCGCGTCAATATCCAAACCGGAATCGGTTTCATCCAGCACGGCGAGCTTGGGTTCCAGCACGGCCATTTGCAGGATTTCGTTGCGTTTCTTTTCGCCGCCCGAAAAGCCTTCGTTGACCGAACGATTGATGAAGCTCTTGTCCATCTCAACGACTTTGATTTTCTCTTTGATGAGGTCGTCGAATTCAAGGGGATCGAGTTCTTCACGGCCTTCGCTCTTAGCTTTTTCGTTGTAGGCCATCCGCAAAAAGTTCGCATTGCTCACGCCAGGGATTTCAATCGGATATTGAAACGCCAGAAAGACGCCGGCGCGCGCGCGTTCGTCGGCGGCTAACTCAAATAAGTTATTGCCCTCGAATAAAACTTCGCCTTGCGTTACTTCATACGACGGATGCCCCGCCAGCACTTTGGCAAGCGTACTCTTACCAGAACCGTTCGGTCCCATAATCGCGTGAATCTCGCCCGCTTTAACGGTGAGCGTCAGCCCTCTCAGAATTTCTTTGCCATCAATCGTGGCATGTAAGTTACGAATCTCTAACACAATAATCCCTCTTAAAACTAACTCCACATTTACGCAGCTATTTTTCTCTGATATAAACTTGAACATCAGAAACCATAAATGACCCAGTCGCAATTGGTTCGATAGAAAGTACTTTTTCTAGATCAGCTTTTAGAATGGTTACTTTTGGCGTGCCTTTCCACTCGTAAGTTTCGAAGCCATCACTATTTTTCAGAGATTTTATAGTTATAGATCCGTAAGGCTCTTGAGACTTTTCACGAGGAGGGTAGCTACATGTAGCAGTAACCTCGGCTATCTCCTCGCTAGTGGTTTTATTAAACAGTCTTTCACTATTGGCGTCATAGTCTAAATGTATCATTAGCTTTATTCCTCGACTTCGATAATTGCTTCGATTTCTACGGGGATGTTATGCGGCAACGAACCCATGCCCACAGCCGAACGCGCGTGGCGTCCCGCTTCGCCGAAAGTCTCGACGAACAAATCGGAACAACCGTTAATCACAAAAGGGTGATCGCCAAAATCAGGCGTAGCGTTGACCATTCCCAACACTTTCACGACGCGCTTGACGCGGCTCAACGTGCCGAGTTCGGCTTTGAGCACAGACAACAGACTCAAGCCGACTTCACGGGCGTATTTATATCCTTCTTCTTTGGTGAATTCCGCGCCGACCTTGCCTTTGACGTCAGAGATTGGGCCTTTGCCTGAAAGGTAAACCAAATTACCCGTGCGTACGGCGTGAACGTAATTACCTGCGGCTTGTGGCACAGGCGGTAACGATGCTTCGATTTCTGCGAGTTTGTCAGACATTAGCCCACACTTCCTTCTAATTTGAGTCCTAAAAGTTTGGTTGCTTCTACTGCGAATTCCATCGGTAACTCGTTAAATACTTCTTTGCAAAAACCGTTGATAATCATCGAAACGGCTTCTTCCGTACCAATGCCGCGCTGATTGAAATAAAACACCTGCTCTTCGCTAATCTTTGACGTAGATGCTTCGTGCTCAATCTTCGCCGTGTTATTGCCAACTTCGATATAAGGGAAAGTATTCGCGCCACATTTTGAGCCAATCAACATCGAATCGCATTGCGTATAGTTGCGCGCGTTCTCGGCTTTGGGCATCACTTTGACCAAGCCGCGATAACTGTTGTTCGAGCGTCCGGCAGAAATGCCTTTCGAGATGATGCGGCTGCGCGTGTTCTTGCCGATGTGAAT
>JANNUY010000257.1:0-6353 GCA_031414155.1 Acidobacteriota bacterium | reverse complement strand
GAATTATTTCTTGCGGGAAAGGTCGTAACGCCAAAGCAAGCGCGCGGGGACGCGCGCGTACCCAGACTGCTACGCTTTGCTGAACAGCGACAGATATTGCGCTCGCGTGGCCGGAGCCGTGCGCGCCAGTGCGAGATTCTCTTCGACGTGGGCAACGTTGCTCATTCCGACGAGCGCCGTGGTCACGCCGGGCGTCGAGCGTACGAATTGCAACGCGCGCTGTGCATCCGTCGATAAACCGGGAAAGGCTTCGGCGACCACGGGCGGCAATCCGTTGGTGAGTTGCGCCTGCATCAACGAACCGCTGGTCATTACCGTTACGCCCAATGCGTGGGCGGCTTCGAGCAAGGTGACTTGCTTGCCGTTGAGCGATTGATTGGCGTGCGTGAAGGCTTCGGTCATCGCCAGATTGATCGGCAATTGAATGACGCGGCAATGATGCGCTTCGCCCGCGACTTCGCGTGCGGTTTGCACAACGCGTTCGAGCGAAAGATGTTCGCCGCTATTCGCGGGTACGCGGTAAGCATTCCACGTCGCCGTGCCGTAATGCGCGATCTTGCCATCGGCCACAGCGGATTCGAGAAACTCAAACGCCGCGCGCAAACGCACGTAAAATTCGTCGTGATCAACGGCGGCAAACTGGCTTTCAGGATTGTGCAGGTAATAAACGTCTACAGCGTCGAGTTGCAGGTTGCGCAGCGATTGATCGAGTTGATGCGCCAGAAAACGCGGCGTCATGCAATGCTGGCCTTGTACGAAATCTTCGGACGCACATACGCCCGGCGTGATGAACGTGTCTTTGAGATAGCTTTGAAATTCCACTTGGCCGCGCGGCATTGCGCCGTCAAAGGGTACGAAGCCGCCTTTCGTCGTCACGACCAGTTCATCGCGCTGTATGCCTGCCTCGCGCAACGCCGCGCCGATGTTGCGTTCGCTGCGTTGAAAGCGATAGTTCGACGCCGTGTCAATGACGTTGCAACCCAATGCCAGCGCACGTTTGACCGCCGCCTGATAGGCCGCATCCGTCGCCGCATCGGGCTGTCCCAAATAAGTGCCCAAGCCAAGCGAAGACAGCCATAGTCCTTGCGCAGCGCGAAAGTGGTCGGCGGCGAGCGAGTCGGCAAAGCGTTGGCGATAGCGGTCAGTGCCTGCGGCAGTAGCAATAGTAAATGACATAAGTGGCCTTTGGTGTTATTTGAATTTGTGGCGCGGCGCGTTTCGCATACGCGCAAACGGCTTGTATACTCCAGCTTCAATCCTTACACACAACCGAAATGAATGAAACGCAAGCCGAGACGCGCGCGTCTTTTACGGTGCATACGCAAAATGCCTGACCAGTTCGGGCGATCCCACTTTGACGGAAATGAATCCAATGAAACGAGTTTTGCTTCCTATTTTGTTGTTCGCGGTTGGTGCTGCGGCGCTATTCACGTTGCCACAATTTTCTGAGACCTCATCGGCGCAATCGCCTGCGCGTGCCAAGTCGGGCAGCGACTGGGCTGATTGGCGCGGACCGGCGCGCGATGGCATTTCACTCGAAAAAGGTTTGCCTGAGAAATGGTCTCCCAACGGCGAAAACCTGTTGTGGAAAGCGCCGATTGGCGGACGCTCGGCTCCGATTGTGATGAACGGGCGACTGTTCGTGTTCAACTCGGCGGGCGAAGGCGAAACGATGCAGGAACGCGTGATGGCGCTCGACGCCGAGACGGGCAAGGTCGTGTGGGAATATAAATTCAACGTCTATTCGACCGACGTACCGCCGCGTCGCGTCGCGTGGTCTTCGCCGACGGGCGATCCGACGACGGGCAATGTTTATGCCTTCGGCGCGTGCAACGAATTCGTCGCGCTGTCGTGGGACGGCAAGCCGTTGTGGTCGCGTTCGTTGACCGATGAATTCGGCGCGTGGACGACGCACGGCGGACGCACTGTGTCGCCGATTATCGAAGGCGATCTGGTCATCATCAGTACGGTGACGGATGGCTTCGCTGATTTGAATGCGCGGCGGCATCGCTATTACGCGTTTGATAAAACGACGGGCGCGACGGTGTGGGTCTCGACGCCGGGCGGCAGGCCGTATGACACGACCTATTCAACGCCGGTTGTCACGACGGTTGACGGCATGCGCGTGTTGGTTGCGGGCGGTGGCGACGGTTCGGTCAGCGCGGTCAAAGTGAATACGGGCGAGCCGGTGTGGAATTATCCGATGAGCAAGCGCGGCGTGAACCCCGGCGTCGTCGTCAAGAACGGCATCGCTTATGTTTCGCATCAGGAAGAAAACATTGACGTGAGCGAGATGGGACACCTCGCCGCGATTGATCTGACGGCCAAAGGCCCGATCAACAAAACCTCGAATGCCGACAAGCTCAAATATGCGATCACGAATTTTCAGCTTGGCCCGGCTTCGCCGATCATTGACGGCAACCTGCTTTATTTCGTAGACGCGGGCGCGAACCTGTTCGCCTTTGACTCAACGACGGGCAAGCGCGTGTGGGAACAAAACCTCGGCACGATTCAAAAGGCTTCACCGATTTTGGCGGACGGGAAAATATACGTCGGCACTGAGAACGGCGTGTTTTATATCTTGAAACCCGGCCCGACGGGCTGCCAGATTCTCAGCAAAAACGAACTCGAGCCCATCACCAAAGTCGAAACCAAAACCGAAGCCGGTGACGAAGCGATCTCATCGAACGAACAAATCATCGGCGGCGCAGCCGTTTCGCGCGGACGCATCTATTTCGTTTCGACCAAACACATTTACGCCATCGGCAAAAAGAAAGCCGCCGTCGCTTTGCCGCCCGTCGTAGAGAAAAAAGAAATCGCAACAGGCGGCGCGGCTATCGCGCACGTACAAGTCATTCCGGTTGACGCGGTGCTGAAACCCGGCGAAACGCTCAAGCTCAAAGTGAATCTCTTTGACGCGCAAGGCCGTTTGATTCGAGAAGAGATGAGCGCCGCGTGGACGACCGAAAACTTGCGCGGCATTGCGGCGAACAATCAATTTGCTCCAGCAGCAAACATTCCGATTCAAGCCGGATTGCTCAAAGCCACGGTGGGCAATGTCGTAGGCGTTGCGCGTATTCGCGTAATGTCGCCGTTGCCGACCGAGGAAAATTTCGAAGGCTTCGCCGCCAACGAAGCGCCGGGTACGTGGCTGAACACGATTGGCAAATACATCGTGCGCGAAGAAGGCGGCAACAAGTTCCTCGTCAAGAAAGCCGACATGGGCATCTTCAAACGGACGCGCTCGCCGTTTGGTCGCGTAGGCGATTCGAATTACACAATTCAAGGCGACGTACGCGCCATCGAGAAGCGCCGCCAAATGGGTGACGCAGGCTTCGTTGCGCAACGTTATGAATTGGTGCTGTTCGGCAACAACCAAAAAATCGAATTGCGTTCGTGGCAGATCGAACCCAAACGCGCCGTCAGCAAGCCCTTCGCGTGGAAGGCCGATACGTGGTATCGCCTCAAACTCGAAGTGCAAACGCTCGCCGGCGGCAAAACCCGCGCACGCGGCAAAGCCTGGCTCGCCACCGAAACCGAACCCGCCGAATGGATGATCGAATGGACCGACCCCATCGGCAACAAATTGGGCAGCGCGGGCGTATTCGCTGACGGCTCAAACGAAATCTTTTTCGATAACATTAAGGTGACGGCGAACGCCCGTTAACTGAAAAAGTTGACTAGGAAAGTTGAAGTCATGACATTGACGATTGAGTTACCTAATACCATCACCGAGCAGTTACGCGCTCGCGCAATTTCCGAAAAGAAGGCGGAAGCCGTAGCAGTTGCTGCGCTGGAAATCTGGCTGGCACAGCAACCACCTGTGGCAGCCGACAGCGGCAACCGCTTCAGTGAAAGCGCCGAACCTTTTGTGCGGCGTTTGATCGCGCAAAATCGTGAGTTGTTTGAAACGCTGGCGCAACGCTAAAGCCGATGCCAAAACTCATGGACGATTACGCCGATGAAGTCGCCAGTTTGCTTGTGCGAGTTTATGAAATTCACGAGGTGATTCTGGCGGAAACCGGTGGCATCGCAGGCTTGCGCGAAGCAACCATGCTGCATTCAGCCGTAGCGCGACCCTTTGCGTCATTTGGTGGGCAGGAGCTTTACGCTACGGACTTTGAAAAAGCCGCTGCGCTGTTTCATTCGCTGATCAAAAGCCATCCGTTTATGGATGGCACGAAACGCACGGCTTTTACCGCTACGCTTTATTTTTTGGGTAACTGCGGCTATCTAATCCCACCGCAGTTGCCGCTGGAAGAAGTGGTGGAATTTTGCGTAGCGCTGGCGGAAGAAAATCTGCGGCGGGCGCAGGGCGAAAACATCACGCCGCGCACGATTCCTGAAATCGCTGATTGGTTTGAGAAATTGTTAGGCATTCACAAAATCAAATAGATTGATCGTTTGTCGTAAAACGAAGGAGCAACATGAAGCCATTATCGAACAACACCTCGCTGGTTTTATTGAGCTTGCTTTCGTACTTTGAGATCAAACGGTTGTCGTAGCAAAAATGAATACCGGAATCGTTGAAGAAAACGCACTTGAGTATCTGGAATCGCATATCCCAGAACTGGCTGAGACGGCCGTCACACAAGCCTATTGGCAGGCACTGGCGGCGGGCAGCAGTGTCTTGGTCAGTGAAAATGGCGTCATTTACGAAGTCTTTCCTGACGCTACGCGCAAGGCGGTGAAAACGGTTGAACCGCCGGTCTTGGTCAACCCAGGGGAAAAGCTGATTTTGTCATGAACGCTACGCCACGGTTGCGGATGTTCGCCGGGCCGAATGGTTCTGGCAAAAGCACCATCAAAGCGGTAATTGCACCGCAATTGTTAGGGGTTTATCTTAACCCTGACGAGCTTGAGCGCACGATCAAACAAACCGGTATTCTTGATCTTTCGATTTATGGCATTCAGGCGAGCGAGGCTGACGTAGTATCGTTTTTCAGTCAATCGGTGCTGATGCAAAAAGCCGGATTGTCTAACGACGTTGCGCAGTTGCGCTATACCGACGGGCAGTTAGACTTTTCACTCGTAACGGTAAATTCGTATTGGGCGGCTGTTATAACAGATTTTTTGCGGCAAAAGATGCTTGAAACGAATCGCTCTTTTACCTTTGAAACGGTGATGTCATCTGCCGATAAAGTGACGTTGCTTGAACGGGCGCAACGGCAAGGCTATCGGACGTATCTTTACTACATTGCCACTGATGACCCGCTGATCAACATTTCTCGCGTAAAGCATCGCGTGAAAATGGGCGGGCATTCGGTGCCGGAAGACAAAATCATCAGCCGTTATGAACGTTCGTTAAGTTTGTTGATTGAAGCGATACGCCATACCAACCGCGCTTATATTTTTGATAATTCGCTATATCGGCAGGTGTGGTTGGCGGAAATCACCGACGGCAAGATTTTAGAACTGAAACTTAATCAGGTGCCTGCTTGGTTCAAACGGTTCGTGCTGGATAAGTTGTAGGTTGCGTCAAAAGCTGCATTGACCTCGTATCAGGGGATTGATTGATGGCGAGGCGCAAAACGAAGGAGCAATATGAAATCATTCTCAAATAAAACTTGGTTGGCATTACTGGTCGCTGTTTTGGTCTATGTCATTCTCTGGTCATTCTCTTATTTCAATCCCAATGTCGTGCATTCCGTCACTGCGGCCTCTGACCCCGGCAGCGGAGACTGGCCGATGTGGGGCGGTACGGCTGACCGCAACATGGTCTCAACCATGAAAGGTTTGCCGACGACGTGGAATGTCGAGAAGAAGACCAACGTCAAATGGGTTTCGGCGGTCGGTTCGCAAAGTTATGGCAATCCGGTCGTAGCGGGCGGCACGGTGTTTGTCGGCACCAATAACGAAGCCTTGCGCGACCCCAAACAGGGCGGCGACCGGGGCGTAGTCATGGCCTTTGACGAAAAGACCGGCGAGTTTTTGTGGCAGGCAACGCACGAAAAGCTCACCGCTGGGCGCGTCAACGATTGGCCGTTTCAGGGCGTATGCTCTTCGCCACTGGTTGAAGGCGAAAAGGTTTATTACGTCTCGAACCGCGCCGAGTTGGTTTGCCTCGACGCCAAAGGCTTCCGCGATGACGAAAACGACGGCGACGTGAAAGACGAAAAGTTCAAAGGCAAATTCGACGCCGACGTGATTTGGAAGTTCGATATGATGGAAGAGGTCGGCAATCATCCGCACAACATGGCGAACTCTTCGCCGGTGATGTGGGGCGATTTGATTCTCATCAGCACCTCGAACGGACAGGACGAAAGCCACGTCAACGTGCCTTCGCCCAAAGCGCCTTCGATGATTGCGGTCAACAAAAAGACCGGCAAGCTGGTGTGGGAAGTCAACAACGT
>JANNUY010000256.1:0-1794 GCA_031414155.1 Acidobacteriota bacterium | reverse complement strand
TGAATGTATCGGGCGTAGAAGTTAGTGTATAAACTGGTAGATGACCGCGAAAATATTTTATGAATCGTCTCGGAAAATTCGGCCTCGTCGTCATCACAATCTTCTTTCTGGTCGCACTGCTCGCGCCGTGGCTTGCGCCTTATGACCCGCGCGAACAGTTGCAGGACGGACGCAATCTGCCTACCGAAGAACGCTTGCGGCCTAGCGGTAAAAACCTGTTGGGACGCGATGATCTCGGACGCGACGTGTTGTCGCGCATCGTCCACGGCGCACGCATCTCAATGCGCGTAGGCGTCACCGTCGTATTGATTTCCGCTCTCATCGGCACTTTGATCGGAGCCGTTTCAGGTTTTTATGGCGGATGGATTGACCGCTTTCTGTCGGGCTTTTTATTCAACGTATTCATGTCTTTCCCCAGTCTCTTGCTGGCGATTGCGATGGTGGCGTTTTTGGGGCCGAGTCTGAATAACCTGATTCTCGCGCTTTCGGTCATCGGCTGGGTAGGTTACGCGCGCCTCATTCGCGGGCAGGTATTGAAAGTGCGCGAATACGATTTTGTCACGGCGGCGCGGGCGTTGGGCGCGAGCGACGGGCGATTGATCGTGCGCCACATTTTGCCCAATGCGATTCAACCATTGATCGTACAAGCCAGTTTGGGGATGGCCGGAGCGGTTTTGTCTGAAGCCAGTTTGAGCTTTTTAGGTTTGGGCGTACCGCCGCCTACGCCCAGTTGGGGAGCGATGCTCAACGACGCGCGCAGCTTCCTCACCATCGCGCCGCACCTATTACTCTTTCCGGGCATTGCGGTGATGTTGACCGTGCTGGCGTTTAACTTCGTCGGCGATGGGCTGCGCGAATGGCTCGACCCCAAGCAGCAACGCCAATAGTGCAAGCGAGGTGCAGCGTTGACGTTCTCTCAGCCGTGCAAACACTTGGTTGACGCTCTCGCGCAACGACCAGTAGACTGCAAATCTTCCTAGACAAACCGCTTTCTTAACCGAGTTTATTCGTTATGGCTTTAGCAAAAACGCTTTCACTGGCTTTGTGTGCCAGCCTGTTGGGCGCACCGACTTTCGCGCAGAAACCCTTCTTAGCACAGAAAAAAGACAACAAGTCGCAACTTGCGCCGATTCCCGCCGCGCCGGTGACGGCTTATAGCGAAGTGCGCCGCGACAATTTGTTGAACGGCTTTCAGATCGTTTCGCTCGAACGTGCTGATGCTGCGAGCATTGAGTGTGATGTGGTTTTGCGCGCCGGTTCGATGTTCGACTTGACCGATAAGACTGGACTCGCCGCGCTCACCCAAGCCGCGCTGATGGCCGTCAACCCGCGCGTCAAAGAAGAGTTCGAATCGCTCAACGCCAAGATTGACTGGGGCGTAACGCACGACACCACGTGGTTTCATCTCGAAAGCCCGCCCGCCAATTTCGACACGGCGATGGAAATTTTCTCGCGCTTGCTAGTTGTCGAAACCATCCGCCCTGACGCTTTCAAAAAAGCCCAAGCCGATCAACTCGCTAAAATAAAGTCCGCCCAACCTTCGCTCGAACAACGCGCGACCGAAGCCTTTTTCGCGGCGCTCTATGGCACGCATCCTTACGGGCACAATCTCGACGGCAACGAAAAGACCATCAACAGCATGAAAGCGGGCGACCTGTTCGATTACGTCAAACGGTTTTATCTGTCGAACAATGCTTTTGCCGTCGTCACCGGCCCGGTCAAACACGAACGCCTGATGCGTACCTTCAAGACTTTCATGGGTGGTTGGACGAAAGGCGCGCTCACCGCTGCGAC
>JANNUY010000255.1:0-8783 GCA_031414155.1 Acidobacteriota bacterium | reverse complement strand
AGCAAATTCAAATTTCGTATCGCAAATTATTATGCCGCGCGTCGCCGCATATGCTGCCGCGTCGCTATACAAACGCAACGTGAGTTCTTCGAGTCGTGCCGTTAATTCTGCGCCTGTGGCATTTGCCATCACGGCGACGCTGACGTTGAGGTCGTGGCCGGTTTCGGCTTTGGTCGCAGGCGTAAAAATCGCTTCGGGCAATTGTGACGATTCAACTAATCCAGCCGGAAGCTGATGCCCACAGATCGCTTGCGTCTGCTGATATTCCTTCCAGCCCGAACCCGCCAGATAACCGCGCGCTACGCACTCGAACGGAATGACTTCGCCTTTGACGACATACATTGCGCGTCCGTTCAAATAAGCGCGACTGCTTTCAGACAAACGCGCCAGCAAGTCAGCGGGGAACTCGTTGAGCTTCGTCGCTTGCAGGTGATTGGGAACGATGTCGGCAAACTTGCTGAACCAGAATTGCGAGAGTTGCGTCAGCACCTGGCCTTTGCCCGGAATCGTATTCGGCATCACGCAATCAAAGGCAGAAATACGGTCTGATGCGACGAGCAAAAGATGATTGTCGTCTACTTCGTAAAGGTCGCGCACCTTGCCGCTGCGCAAAAATTTCAGTTCGGGGATGCGCTCGCCTGCCACAAAAACTCCGGTATGATTTTATCTTGATGACGTGGTGAAGATGTTCTCAACAGTAGGGAGGCTGCGAGAACGAAGGGCGCATGATTCATACCTCTCTGAGTCTCGTCAAGCGCGCGTAAGATGGCACAACTTAACGGGTAGCTTCAGTCGGTTCGTATATCAACTGTGCCAAAGAAAAATGCGCGCGCGCTGTATGCCAAAGCGGCGAAATGGTCTACATTGCCGCAATCAAACAACAACTTGCAGTTTTCTCCCCCCAAAACCGCTTTATCACCTCTCTCTCGTCAAGGAGTTGGAATGTCCCTGAAGCTTACCCTGACGGGTGCGCTTGATCTGTCGTGGCAAGGATTGACGCAACTGCCCGACTTGCGCCCTTTTCGTGATTCGTTGCGCGAACTCTGGCTCGATGGCAATCAACTAACTGAACTGCCCGCGTGGCTGGGCGAACTTTCTGCACTCGAAGTGCTGCACGTAGAAAATAACGCGCTGACCAGTTTGCCTGATTCGGTGACCGCGTTGACGGCGCTCAGAACGTTGCGGCTTTACGGCAACCAATTGAACGACCTGCCGCTCAATGCGCAACGCCTCACGCAATTGACTGACCTGAGCCTCGGACACAATCGCTTCACGACGGTTCCGCGTGCGATCTGGCAATTCACGCGGTTGCAATCGCTCAATCTGGCTGAAAATCAACTCGCGCTGATTCCCGAAGACCTCGCAGCGTTGACCGAACTGGAAATGCTCGACGTAGCTCATAATGCCCTGATCGCTTTGCCGCGCGCTGTCGCACGGCTGAAGAAATTAAGCCATGCGCTTTACGTAGGCGATAACCGACTGGAACGTTTGCACGCCGATCTGTTCGAGCAACTGACGCAATTGCGATATTTCAATGCGTCAGACAATCGGCTTGCGTCGCTGCCTGATTCGATAGGCCAATTGGCGGCGGTGCAGGAACTGCGCATCACCAACAACCTGCTCACGGCTTTGCCTGACAGTCTCAGCCAATTAGCGAACCTGCGCGAATTGCATCTTTCGAAAAATCGGCTGACGCACTTGCCTGATTCGATTGGCAAGCTCGCGGGCTTGCGCGAATTGCATCTGACCGACAACGCGCTCACCGGCTTGCCCGACGCCGTAGGCCAACTCCGCCGATTGACGCGGTTGGACTTGCGCAATAACACCTTGCAATCGCTGCCTGATGCGTTGGGCGCTTTGCCCGAATTGCGCCAGTTGGACTTGCGCGCAAATCGTTTGCGCGAATTGCCCGCGAGTTTGTTAAAGTTGCCGCAACTCGAAAAGCTCGATTTGCGCTGGCTCAAATTGTGGGGACTGCCCGCCGAATGGAACCGGCTCGAAGCGCGCGGCTGTCAGGTGATTTGTTGACGAATTTTCTAAACGCATGAACCTTACTTCTTCCGTTACCGAACCTCTGCTCGAATACCAAAGCCGACTGGCGACGCAACAATCCATCTGGCAAGCCGCGCAAAAACGCAGCGATGACTTGTGGCGTTGGCGACGCATTTTATTTGTCGCACTGCTAATTCTGATCGCAGCCGCGTTGACCGGCGCGCTCTCAGCTTTCTGGTCAATTTTGCCTGTCATGCTTTTCATCGTCTTGGTGGTGAAGCATCAGCGCGTTGCCGAAACCCTCGAACGATCTTCGCGCGCCAAACAGTATTACGAATATGGCCTCGCGCGTTTGCGCGGCGAATGGATGGGCAAGGGCAACGCAGGCGAGCGATTCAAAAACGCGGCGCACGCTTACGCCGAAGACCTCGATATTTTCGGCACGGGTTCGTTGTTCGAATTGCTTTGCACGGCGCGCACGCGCGCGGGCGAAGAGCGTTTGGCCTTGTGGCTATTGGCTCCGGCGACGTTTGACGAAATCCGCACGCGACAGGAAGCCGTCAACGAATTGCATACTAAACTTGATTTGCGTGCCGACCTCGCCTTGTTGGGTGACGACGTAAGCACGGGCGTGCATCACGCCGAACTCGCAGCGTGGGGCGATCAACCGGCGCGGTTTACTTCACGCGCTTTGCAGGTTGTTGGCGTAGCTTTAGGCATACTAACGCTGGTCGCTGTCGTCGTGTGGTTTGCCGGACTCGGCAGGCAATATGCGTTGTTGGCGCTGTTGGCAGAAACTTGTTTTTTGCTTTTCGTGCGCGGCGAAACCGGGCGCGTCATCAGCGAACTAGAACGCCCCAGCCGCGACTTGCGACTGCTCGCGCAAGTGCTGGCGCGCATCGAAGCAGAACAATTCGTCTCGCCCGCACTGGCCCGATTGCGTGCGGCGCTCGACACCAACGGACTCACGCCTTCGCAACAAATTGCGCGACTGCATCGGCTGGGCGAAATGCTCGACTGGTGCAAAAATCAATTCTTTGCGCCGTTCGCGTTTGTGCTGATGATTCCCACCGAAGTCGCCATCGCCGTCGAACGTTGGAAGCAGGATTGCGGCCCGCAAGTCGCGCGCTGGCTCGACGCGCTGGCTGAATTCGAAGCGTTGAACTCACTCGCCGGTTACGCTTACGAACACCCCAACGACCCTTTCCCTGAACTGGTTGAAGTCGTTACTCACGGGGCGTTGTTTGACGCCGTGCAACTCGGGCATCCGCTGATTGCCGAAACGCGCTGCATCCGCAATGACGTAATGCTGTCGCCTCAACAGTCTCTATTGATCGTCAGCGGCTCGAACATGTCCGGCAAAAGCACGCTGATGCGTACCGTTGGCGTCAACGTCACGCTCGCGCTGGCCGGAGCGCCCGTGCGTGCCAAGCAGTTGCGACTCTCGCGCCTCAACGTCGGCGCGGCGATTCACATTCAGGATTCGCTGCAAGCCGGAGCTTCGCGCTTTTACGCCGAGATCACGCGGCTGCGGCAAGTCGTTGAACTCACGCAAGCCGAACTGCCGTTATTGTTTTTACTGGATGAAATCTTGAGCGGAACCAATTCGCACGACCGCCGCATCGGAGCCGCCGCCGTCATCAAAAGCCTGGTCGAACGGGGCGCGTTGGGACTGGTGACGACGCACGATCTTGCGCTGACGAAAATTGCCGAAGAGCTAAATGGCCGCGCCCGCAACGTACATTTTCAGGACGAACTCAAAGACGGCCAGATGTATTTCGATTACCGCATGCACGACGGCGTTGTCGAACGCAGCAATGCGCTAGAACTGATGCGCGCCGTGGGACTTGATGTGTAGCCATTTTTCTGAGCGCCGCAGGGCTGTGTTAAGCTGCGCCGCGCATTCAATAGAGGAGAGCTAATCCTATGACCTATTCAGCAACGGCGTTGCGTCGCCATCACCTGACCGTGAATCAGTTTCAGCAAATGATCGAACACGGCATCCTGACCAAAGACGACCGCGTCGAGTTGCTCAACGGGGAGATACTTGCCATGAGTCCCATCAATCCGAGCCACGCCGGAATTGCCAATCGCCTCACTCGGCTGTTGGTTCGTTTGGTTGAAGATAGCGCCGTCGTTACGGTTCAAAATCCCATCCAGCTTGATGACGAATCGCAACCGCAACCTGATCTGTGTTTGTTGCGCCCGCGCGCTGACGATTACACCACCTCGCACGCCTTGCCCCACGAAGTTTTGCTCGCCATAGAAATTGCTGATACGTCCGCGCGCGTTGATCGCGCCGTCAAGCGTCCAGCCTATGCCCGCGCAGGCATTGCTGAACTTTGGATTATTGATCTGAAGAAAAAAGTGGTTGAGGTTTACCGCGATCCGGTAGACGGCGAATATCAAACCACTCTGCTGGTGCGCGGCGGACAATCGCTCGCGCCGCAAGCCTTGCCGGAAGTCGAGCTTCAGGCGGCAATGTTGTTGAGCTAATCCAACCTGACGAGATTACGGTTCCTGCTGTTTGGCGAAATCGAGCGGCGCTTCGACCCAGAGAGCCTGGATGCCGATTTTGCTCACGCCCATCTTGATGCGCATAAACCCCTTATCGCCCCAGCCAATCCCGTGAGAATTTTTGATGATCCAGGCCGGTTTGCCAGGGGTGCGTTCATCCCAGCCGACGATCAAGACCCAGTGGTTGGGGCCGGCGGTGGATTCTATTTCGTAAATGCCGCGCTGGTAATTTTTGAAATGGCCTTCGGTATCCATCGCCATCATCACCGCTATCGGGCCGTGTTCGAGCAGTGCCTCTTTCATTTGCGTGATTTGCTCTGGCGTGTTGGGTACGAGCCGGAGCGGATCGTCAAACACGTATCCCCACACCAGCGCCTTATGCAGCGGACGGTTCTCATCGAAGGGCACAGGCGTGCCGGTATATTCGATGTTATGGCGTGCATTCTCGAACGGGATGCCGCGATTCATCATAAATTTGAACGCGATACCCACATCGTTATCTTGCGCTTCGCAGGTTTTGCCTTTGCGTACGCTGACGCCGTTGATCAGGGCTTGTTCGGAAAAGTTGAGCAGGTCTTGCTTGGGGAATTTGGTAACGCCGGATTGTTTCGTCACGTTGTATTTCGTTTGTGAATGCCGGATGCGGTAACTGCTCTCAAAGGCGGCGACGGCGGCAAAGGCCCAACAAGTTTGGCAGGGGCCTTGATCACGCACGGGCGTGACGACTTCCCAACCGACGCGTGGGTCGCGCCAGTCGAACTTGTGTTCATATTGATCGAGCCACTTCACGAAATTACGCGGTGAGCCGCCGATGAATTTTCCGGTCGTGGGTTTTAAGATTTGCCGCCGAATATAGGCATAAACGCCTTCGCGGTCGACTTCGACGCCCTTGCGTTGGGCTTGTTCCTTCAACCGTGAATGCTGTTCCAGCAGGATTCTCCGGGCTTCTTCATTGACCTTGAGGGCATCAGGTTCCAACACGTTAGGCGGCGTGACGCCCAGATACTGCCGTTTCAATTTCTTGAGGGCTTGCTGTTGTTGCGGCGTATATTCGCCCGACTTGACCGGAGTTTGTTGCCCTGCGACGGAAGAGCATAGCGCGCTCAAGCCAGCCAACAGCGTCATCGCAAAAATAACCAATTGGGTATAGCGTTTCACGGGTTCTCCTCGAAAGCGGCAAGGCCGGTTGCGGAACTTGCCTTGCCGCTTTCAGCGTTTTAGTTGACAGGTTTTGTATAAGCCATTCAATTGATGGTGCAGTTTTCATCCGCGCCAATACATCCGCCGTCGCCACACGGTTTTTGCCCGTCTGGGCAGCTTCCCGTGCGTTTCGGCGAAAGCTGGGAATTCACTTTCTTGACGCAAGCCGTCGCGGCGACCAGCTTTTGCGCTCTGATTTTGGCGGCCCTGCCTAACGTCCAGCCGCGCAATCTGACGACGCCGTCTTGCGCCGTCACGATGATTTGCCGCCATTGCGTGCCCAGCACTTTGTCTTTTTTGAGTTGCTCGTAAATGTCTTTGACGAGTTCGTCATTCGACCGCGTGCAATTGGCGTTGGCCGCCGGAGCGGCAGGTTTCGGTTTCTGCGCTTGCGCGGGCACGAACAGCGTGAACAGAAATGCGCCGACCAGGGCGCACAGAATGGTTGTTGAGAAAATGCGTTTCATGGTTGTTCCTCGATTTAGGGTGAATGATTAGGCGATGCCGTCGTCGCCCGCTGGCGTGACTTTTTTCGCTTCAACTACACCTCCGTAAACCGTGGCTGGTTTCCCTCACGAGCGCGAAAAAAATTATTCGAAGTTGAGCAGTTGGGTCAGCAAGTTGTGCCGCGTCTGCTTGCCGAAATAAATCGCCCGTCCGGTCGGATCCCAAGCCAGGCTGGAGAAATAGAGCCGTGAATCATTATTGTTGGTCAGCTTGCGTGGCGCTCCGCCTGCGGTCGAGAGCAGCCAGAGGTTGTCCTTACCGCCTTCGCGCGCAGTGAAAGCCAGCGTCTTGTGATCGGCGGACAAATGAATGTTGTAAAAATAGGTAGCAGGCAACGTCGCCAGAGATTGTAGCGCGCCGGTCGAGAGAGAAAGGCGCGTCAAGATAACTTCACCTGGCAAAGTACGGCTGGTGCTGGTGGTAGCCAACACCACTTCCTGTTCACCGCGCATCCAGCCGAGCAAGCGTAAAGACAGGTTGGACGCGGGCAGGAGCGGCTTGGAAATGCGATGGGCAGTGTCTGTCAGCCAAACGCTGTAACTGTTTCGCCCATCGGCTCCGGTTTTGTTTGTGTGCGCGGTGTAAACAATGCGTTGACCGTCAGATGACCATAAGGGGCAAGTCAACACAAGGTCGTTATCACGGTTATCGGTGAGTTGCTTATCGCCGGAACTATCAGCGGCGGCGAGCCATAAATTCCGCAAGCCGTTGCGAACGGCGACATAAACGATCTGATTGCCATCAGGCGACCAACTGAAATAACTGGTTTCGTAACGCTGATAAGGCAGCAAGCCATAGCCGATGGAACTCATGTCAGTCGTCAGGCGACGCTCTTCACCGCCTTCGGCTCTGACCGTCCAGAGTTGAAATTTTCTGGCTTCCTGACGGATGAACGCGAGCCGCTTTCAGTCAGGCGACCAAACCGGCAATGTGCCATTGGCAGCGAATTGGAAAGGCGGATCGTTAGTTTCCGCCATCGCCGCAGGCCGCGTCAGCAAGGCTCCTTCAAACATGCGATTGGCTTGATTCAAATTGCGGATGGATTGAAAGGCGACGGTTTTTCCGTCGGGCGATACGTCAGGCCAAAGTTCTGAAGCCAGATCGGAAGCGACATCGAACTCCTGCCCATCGGCCAGACGCACGCCCCACACGTCTGAATCTTCGTGCGCTGCGCCGTAAAGGATTTGTTTTCCGTCGCGTGTCACATCGAGCGCAAAACTATCGGTTTCGCCGAAGGTGAGTTGCGCCGGTTGGCGTCCAGTGAGATCGGCTACGCAAAGCTGATAAACGCCGTTGCGATTGGCGCTGTAAAGAATGCGTTCGTTGTCGGAATGCCAAACCACATTGCGCAGGTTGCCGGTTTCCGTGGCAATGAGGGACGGTGTGCCGCCCTGCACGGGTCGTACCCACAATTGATAACTTCCGTTCGGGCCGTTCGCGGCATAGGCAAGTCGGGTTTCATCGGGCGAAATGCTGAAAGTATTTAGGGAAACCGCCGCCGTGTCGAAGTCGGTCAGTTTGGTCGTGTCGCCTGATTCGATATGCAAGGCAAAGAAGTGCTGGCTGGCTTCGTAATAAATCTTCCCCGACGGCAGCCAGGCTGCGAGGCGAATGCTGTCATCGCCTACGGCTCTGATTAACGTTGGCGTTCCGCCAGAAAAAGGCATGCGCCAAATCCCGCCCGGCTGACCGCGCAGCGAATAGAACGCGAGTTCATCGCCATTGGGTGACCAGAGTGGGTTGTCATTGCGAAAGGCTTCTTTGGTCACTTGAAAGGGTTGGCTGTTGCTGATGTTTAATTGTTTCAGCCAGAGGTTACGGTTTCCACTCTCGCTTGAAACATAAACTACCCAACGTCCATCGGGTGAAAGTCGGCCCGTGCTGTAAATGTCGCCGGGCGCGCCGCGCCAACGCACGGCTTCCTCCCGCTTCAACGTGTCAGGTGACGGCACGGCTACGGCTGCGCCACGCTTGCCCGCCATCCACCACAACGCGCCGCCAAAGACCAATGCCAGAGGCACAAGCCACCAGATGCGACGTAATGCTCCGCGCGGCGCAACGCTTTGCGCGAGGGGCGAATGCGAAAGTTCGACGGTTGGCGGAGGCTGCGCTTCGCCCGTCGTGCGGCCATGCTTGGCGGCGAAGCTCAGGTCTTCTTTGAGGTCTTGTAACTCGCGCAACATTTCCTGCGCGGTTTGATAGCGTGCCTCCGGCGCTTTGTGCAGCGCGCGATGAATGAGTTTTGTCAACGCGGGCGGCACGTCAGGGTGCGTCTCGCTCAAGGGAGCAGGTTCGCGGTCAAGGATGGCGGCCAGCAATTCGATCACGTTCACGCCGCTGAAGGGCGCGCGTCCGGCCAGCATTTCATAAAGCATGACGCCGAAGCTGAACAGATCGCTGCGTCCGTCGAGTTCTGCGCCGCGCGCCTGTTCGGGCGACATGTATTGCGGCGTACCCATCACCGCGCCCGGCTGTGTCTCGATTTTGGCGCGCGTCGAAACCTGAGAATCGTAACCTTGCAACCACCCTTGCGGCTCAATCAATTTGGCGAGGCCGAAATCCAGCAC
>JANNUY010000254.1:0-1567 GCA_031414155.1 Acidobacteriota bacterium | reverse complement strand
GCCTTCGTCGTTCGTCATCGTGTTGCGATGAAAGGCCGTCGCAATCAATTGCTGTTGCGTAGCTTCCTGACTTTCTTTGGGTGGCAGCAAATCACCCGCCAGTTGCTCGGTGGTGAACTGATCGAGCGGCATATCGGCGTTGAGCGCATTCACCACCCAATCACGATAAGGCCAGATCGTGCGGCCTAAATCTTTTTCATAACCTTTCGTGTCGGCGTAACGTGCGAGGTCGAGCCACATTCGCGCCCAGTGTTCGCCGAATTGCGGTTTCGCTAACAGCTCATCCACCATCTTTTCATACGAAGCAGGTGAAGTGTTCGCCGCGAACTTGTCAGCAATTTCAGGCGAAGGCGGCAAGCCAATCAGATCAAGCCACAAGCGTCGCACCAACGTATGCGGCTTGGCTGACGGACGCAGCGCGAGATTCTTTTTCGCCAGTGTCGCGCGCACCAATGAATCAAGTGTCTCGTTGGCCGTTGCGGTATTAAGACGCGTGACTGGTTCAAATGACCAATGCACGCCCCACGGTGCGCCTTCGGCAATCCAGCGGCGAATGGTTTCAACTTGTGCGCGCGTGACTTGTTTGTGCGCACTTGGCGGAGGCATTACTACGTCAGGGGCAAGGCTGGTCAGGCGTGTGAGCATCAGGCTTTTATCGGGCTGATTGGGTGCGATGGCAACGCCGGTGCGCCGTTTGGCTTTGGCATCGGCTTCGATGTCCAAACGCAAATTTGCTTTACGCTTGGTTTCATCAGGCCCGTGGCAGGCGAAACAGTTCGCCGCCAGGATTGGCAACACGTCGCGGCCAAAGCGAATCGGTTCAGCGCCAAATGTGTTGAAGCGCGTAAAGGCAAACGTTGCGGCCAGCGTCAGCAGCAAGAGTTTGCTCGCCCGGTGACGTGAAAAGAGTGATGGAAGATTCATAGTCACAAGCCTGAATGAGTTGTATAGGACTTACGCAAAAAGAAGATTTCGCCACGAATTAACACCAATTTTCACGAATCAATCATTGCCTTCGCGTTAGTTCGTGTAATTCGTGGCTAAATTCTTTGTTCTTTGCGTAAGCCCTATTGTATTTGGATGTGAGTGCAGACGCCGAGAACATAGCAGAGAAGTCGTTTTTCGTCACCGTTGCCAAGCCGTTGCCAGACCCGTTACGGTAACGCGGCATCACTTACTCAATTCAATTTCGGGAGAGAAACCAATGGATTTCACCAATCAAACCGTACTCATCACCGGCGCGGCGCGCGGCATCGGTCGCGTCACGGCGCAACAATTCGCGGCTGCCGGAGCGCGCGTGGCGCTGCATTATCGCGGCCATCAGGACGAGGCTGAAGCGGCATTTAACGAATTGGCAGGCAGGGGGCATTTGTTGTTGCAAGCCGATCTCACAGCCGCAGGCGCGGCGGAAAAACTGATCGCCGACACCGTGGCGGCTTTCGGCAAGCTAGACGTATTGGTCAACAACGCGGCGGTTTATTACGACCATCCGCTGTTTGATTCGAGCTTTGACGAATGGCGCGAGAACTTTCGTTCGATGTTCGACATCAATTTGTTTGCGGTGAGC
>JANNUY010000253.1:0-13266 GCA_031414155.1 Acidobacteriota bacterium | reverse complement strand
CCCGGCATAACGCTCATTCAATTTCATTCAATAACCTCACTCCATCTCTCTGTCCTTTTATTGGTCTACCACGCGCACGCCCGCAGGCGCAGTAAATTTGAACTGGGCTTCATGCGTCGGCGCGTTTTCGCGCAGGTTGCTAAACAGAAAATCTGAGCGTCCGCCATTGCCGTTGATGATGACCAGCCGTTTCAGTTGCAACGTCGTCGGCTCGGCTTCGATGAGCAACTCGCGCACGCCACCTCGTTTGGGAACCATGCGCAATACGCGATGGCCTGCGGTGACGGGTGTTTCGTTCGCCCATTCGATGCGCTTGAAATCGCGTCGCAAGTTGCCGCGTCCGAGCAAGAATAAAAACGCCGAGCGCAAATCGTCAGTCTCTTTGACCGCTGTGCGCGTAGCCATTTTTTCTGCCGTGACATATTCATAAAGCCACTTGCCATCTGAGATAAACATTTTGCTTTCAGGCGCGTGGTAAATCCATCGCATCATGCCGGGTTTTTTCAGCAAGAGGCTGCCGCTCTCGTACCGCGAACGTTCGCCCGGCCCGTTATAAACTTGCGTGAAGTCTGCCGCGAGCGAGCCGAGCTTGTAGTATTTGTTTTGCAACGCGTTGACGAATGCGTCTAACTCTTTTTGTCCCGCGACGCTTTGCCCCATGACTGGCAGCGATAGCACTGGCAGCGATAGCGCAAATAGATAGCATCCGATACCTATTGCGCCCTGACAAAGGCTGCGCCAAAATGCGCGCCGATTTACTTCCTTCATTATCTGTACTCTCCCTAAAAGTGGTTTTGCTCACGCAAACAGTAATTCGCAGTTTGTGCCTGATCACGTCGTGCGATCAAGTCACAGTGCGCCACGCTTTATGTTCGCCAGCTTCATTTGTTTATGAATGCGCTGACTGAATTGCGCAAACTGGTTGCGCCTTCTGACCTTGCAATAGATTTAGGAACCGCCAACACGCGGCTGTTCACCCAACGGCACGGCTTGCTGGCCGATGAACCTACGCTCGTGCATCAAACGAACGGAGCCATCGCCGCCGTAGGCTTGAGCGCCGCGCGTGCGCAACACGCCGACCCCGCTAGCAAGTCGTGTTCGTTGTTCTGCGGCAGGCAAGTGACTGACACGCATGCGGCGGGCGTACTCATTCGCACGCTCATGCACGAACATGCTAAGGGCGTGTGGTCGCTCGGCTCGCGCTTCATTCGCGCACTGGTGTGCGTGCCCAGTCAAGCGGTCAAATGCGAAACCGAGGGCTTGCTGGCGGTTGCGCGCGAAGCAGGCATTTCAGTCGCTACGCCGGTCTCGCAAGCTCTCGCGGCGGCCATTGGCGCGGGACTCGATGTTAGTTCGCCTTACGCGCAATTGCTGGTTGACATCGGCGCGGGTACGACCGAAATCGCCGTGGTGCGTTCGGGCGCGTTGCTCGAAGTGCAAACGCTGGACGTTGCGACCGGCACGATGCATCGCGCGTTGCAACAACATCTCGCCACGCAAACCGGCGTCGAGCCTTTTTTGCGCGAAGCCGAATTGTTGACCCAAACCATCGGTCTCACGGGTCATGAAACCGAAGAACGCACCTTCGTTAGTCGCGGCCTGCAAGTCGTTACGCAACAGACAACGAATTTTTATGTGAGCAGCTATGACATCGCCGAGGCCGTGTTACCCGTCGCCCAACAGTTAGTGCAATCTATTCATCAGGCCATTCAACAACTAGATCCCCACCTTTCCTGCGAAGCCATCGAAACCGGCCTCACGTTGACTGGCGGCGGAGCGCTGTTGCCCGGACTCGTGCCACAGCTCCGTCAGCTTACTGGTTACACCGTCAACGTCGCCCCCGACCCTTCGCGCGCTACGATCAGAGGCGCAGGGCAAATGTTGCAAGTCAGTGCCGCCACGCGATTGTGGGGACAGGCACACTAGCTCAGGGTCTTAGCCGAAGATGTTGTGACGTTGGGGAACTGCTTATCAGAAGCAACTGACGAAGGCTTATCCGCGCTGGCCGCCGCCTGGAGTAAGGGAGCGGCGAAGGCTCCAGAGAATTTGTAATAACTTCCATCCTCGACTTTGGGTCAGCGATTGCAATAGTTGTTCTCTCTCGCCCAGCGCTAGTCGCAGTTCAATAACTTGCGCCCTTAATTCTCGCACCATGCGATCGCCGTTTTCTGGGTCGGCTAGCATATAGCTTACGAATTTATCTATGTGTTTATCTATTTGAGTTAAATAACGTTCCTGGTTAAGTCTCGCTAGTTTTGGATTTACGGGAATTTCATTTCTCAATGAACGTAATACCTCAAAACCGTTCTTTATCTGCGAGCTAAAGGGGGCCGAAATGCTCACGTTACGGTCGTGAATTCGATATTTCACTAAGGCCGCATCCATAAAACCGACCTTCGTTTCTAATAACAGGCGAATCCAAAACTCCCAGTCGTTGTAAATCAGATGAAGCTTGCGTTCGCCGGTTTGAACGATCACTGCCCGCCGTGCCAGCACGGTCATTTCGTAAATACGATTACCTTCCAGCAAGGTGTAAATCGGATCAATTTCGTGCGAAATATCCAGTCCCAACAGGGCGCGTTCCCCGCCTAGTAACTCACCCTGGCTGTTGATGCCACTTGCGTAACAATAAACAAAACCGACTTGCGGGTTAGCTTGCAAGTAACTAACTTGCCGCTCGACTTTATCTGGGTTGAGCATGTCATCTGATCCCAAGGCTGACCAGAAATCCCCCTTCGACAGGGAAAAGGCATAGTTCATCGTCGCCGAAATGCCGTGATTTTTTTGATCAGGATGGGTGTATACCCGAACCTTGTCAGGGTGGGCAGCGGCATATTTTCGGGCAATTTCTAAGCTATTATCGGTTGACCCATCGTCTACGATAATTAATTCGATCTGATCATAGGTTTGCTTGAGTACGCTCTCGATGGTTTCAGATAAATACTGCGCGTGATTGTATGAAGGGATGCAAACGCTTACGAGTGGTGCCGCAGTTTTACTCATTTAGAGCTATTGCCTGTAACTATCGGTTTCGCTACTTTCTGACTCACGACCGTGTAATCAAAAAAGCCATTCATCATTTCCTCCCATGTTTGTTCGCCGAAACGCACCGCAATGTTCGGGTTGGGGTTTTGCGGGTTCTTGGTCGAGTTATCGAAATGGGCGATGCCTTCGATTTTCGTACCTTTAGGCAGGCGAATCGGCGTCTTGGGATAGTAATAAACCTGCCAGCCGAAATCATAACGTGGCACACTCAACAGAATTTCAGAACGTCCGTCAGGATAAATTGCGCGATAGAGATAATCTTTGCCGCGCAAATGCATGTGCGGCATCAGGCTGACGATTTCGATGTCTTCTTCGACCGGATAAGTTACTTTGACTTCGTGGTTTTCAGCATTGGGCGGAATCGAAAAATTTGCCGACCAAGTCGCGGTTGTCGTGATGACGCTATTCACCGGCGCTTTGGCGAATTTCAAACCGATAACAGAACGGTCTTTCGTTACTTTGCCGCTCGGCGTGTAATGCATTTGAAAGACGATGTTCGAGCCAGCCTTGATGAGCTTTGCCATACCCGGTTGCGCCATAAACGGCGTCTGACCGGGCGACAACGCACCCAACAAACCCGTGCCGATGTCCTGTTTCGTCGGACGTTCTTTCGGGTCGCGCACATAAACCACGATGTGATGCACGACCGACAACTCGCCCGCCCGCGCTTCCATCGCGGCAATGTATTTGTCTTCTTTGAAATTCGAGGGAACCGTGAAATACATATAAGGCACAGTGCCTTCGGCGGGTACGGTGAAGGTTTCGGGCATTTCAAAAACTATGTCAGGTTCGCCAATTTGCCAGCCCGAAGCGAATTTGGGCAGCGGCGGCATGGCTTTGGGATCGCCTTCGGGTGCGCCCTGATCTACCCACTTGGTGATGAGCGTGATGTCTTGTTCTGACAGGCGGCGGTCGTTCGCCCATTCGCCGTGTTTGGGGTCGGCGTGCCACGGCGGCATCGTGCGGTTCGCCACTTTCTCACGAATTGCTTTCGCCCACGGACGCACTTCTTTGTAACTGGTTAAAGCCATCGGCGCGATTTCGCCGGTGCGGTGACAGCTTGCACAATGATTGAAAATGATCGGCGCGATATGCGTCGTGAACGTAGGTGCTCCGGCGTTGGGCTTGGCGCTGGTCGAAGGTGTAAACGCCAAAGCTGTCGTCAGGCTGATAAACAAAACGAGTGCGAACAAACGGGTTTTCATTGTTAGGAATCCTCTCAAGGTCTAGGTGGTGCGAGACACGCGTGATGCGCGATTAATGATCGCATCTTACTGTCACGAGGCCGCCAATCACAATGGCTTCGTGGAGTTGCTTGCACTTTCACCTCGTGACTAAAATGTGTCCGCTATCGCATCAATGGGCGTTCGCCACAAAAAAGCACAGAAGACACAAAAATCTTTTGGTAGGGAATTTTATGACGGATGATGAAGTGATGAAACTTTGCGATGTCGTGCGCGAAACGGCTTTTGCCATTCACGAATATCTGCGCAGCGCGCATCTGGAAAAGGTTTATGAAAACGCGCTGATCAGTCGCTTGCCCAAGCAAGGCTTGAAAGTCGAGCAGCAAGTCGCGCTGACGGTCTATGATGAAGACGGCACGCTGATCGGTAATTTCATTGCCGACTTGTTTATCGAAGACGTCCTGGTCGCAGAGATCAAAGCCTGCAAGGGGCTGGTGGATGAACACACCGCGCAACTGTTGGGTTACTTACGCGCTGCTCTTCTGCGACACGGCGTTCTCATCAATTTCGGCGCGGCAAAATTCCAGATGAGAAAATATGCAAATTGACCCCCAACCCGAAATGGGCTTTCGCCACAAAGAAGCACAGAAGACACAAAAAGGGTAGGAACGTTTGTGAGTATTTTTCGCACAGTTTTCTTATCAACCTTGCGCGCACAAACCTTTCAGATAAAAAGCGCCCTTCACTGCCTTTGAAACCTTTTTGTGTCTTTTGTGCTTCTTTGTGGCGAAAGCTCAACCACCAACGGAAACCCAATGATTGAAAACAAACTACAATTGCTCCAACAAAAAAACGCTGCGGCTGAAGTCGGCGGCGGCACGGCGCGCATTGAACGCCAGCATGCCGACGGCAAGATGACCGCGCGCGAACGCATCGAATTCCTGCTGGATGACGGCTCGTTTGAAGAGTTCGATAAACTGAAGACGCATCGCTGCACCGATTTCGGCATGCAAGATCAACTGTTCCCTGGTGACGGATTCATCACCGGGCACGGCTTGATTGACGGACGTGAAGTGTTCGTCTTCGCGCAGGATTTCACGATCTTCGGCGGTTCGCTGTCTGAAACCAACGCGCAAAAAGTTTGCAAGATCATGGACTTGGCGATGAAGGTTGGCCTGCCTGTCATCGGCTTGAACGATTCGGGCGGCGCGCGCATTCAGGAAGGCGTCGCTTCGTTGGGTGGATACGCTGACATCTTTTTGCGCAACACCTTGGCTTCGGGCGTAGTGCCGCAAATCTCAGCGATTATGGGGCCGTGTGCGGGCGGCGCGGTTTATTCGCCTGCGATTACTGATTTCACGGTGATGGTGAAAGATACGAGTTATATGTTCATCACCGGCCCTGACGTTATCAAAACCGTTACGCACGAAGACGTAACTAAAGAAGAACTCGGCGGCGCGATGACGCACAACGCGACCAGCGGCGTAGCTCATTTCGCTACTGAAAACGAAGAAGACTGTTTGCGCACCATCCGCGAACTGCTGTCGTTCATCCCCTCAAATAATCAAGAAGAGCCGCCGCGCATCGCTTGCGATGACCCCGCTGATCGCGCCGACGAAGCCTTGAACACTGTCGTGCCGCCCGAATCGAACAAGCCTTACGACATACGCCAGATCATCAACAAGGTGACGGATAACGGATACTTTTTCGAGATTCAGGAACACTTTGCGCGCAACATCGTCATCGGCTTCGCGCGGTTGAACGGCCAGCCCGTCGGCATCGTGGCCAATCAACCCAACTTTCTCGCGGGCGTGCTGGACATTGACGCAAGCGTCAAGGCGGCGCGTTTCGTACGGTTTTGCGATTGCTTTAACGTGCCGATCATCACCTTTGAAGACGTGCCCGGCTTCCTGCCCGGCGTGCAACAAGAATACGGCGGCATCATCCGCCACGGCGCGAAACTGCTTTACGCTTACGCCGAAGCCACCGTGCCGAAAATCACCGTCGTCACGCGTAAGGCATACGGCGGAGCCTATTGCGTGATGGGTTCCAAACACATTCGCACCGATTTGAATTTCGCTTATCCGACCGCGGAGATCGCCGTGATGGGAGCCGAAGGAGCCGTAGGCATTTTGTATCGCCGCGAGTTGAACGGCTCACCCGAAGCCCGCAAAGAAAAGATCGAAGAGTATCAAGACAAGTTCGCCTCGCCTTACGTCGCGGCGGAACGCGGTTTCATTGACGAAGTGATTGAGCCGAAATTTACGCGACAAAAACTGATTCGCGCGTTGAAGCTATTAGAGAACAAGCGCGACACCAATCCGCTGCGCAAGCACGGAAACATTCCGCTGTGACGTGTCCATTGACAGGGGTTTACGCGCTGCGGATGATGGCGAACATTACGAATCACTGACATACCAACAACCATCAAGTACCGCTTATCTTTTACCATTTGGCATCATCAAGTTCAGAAACTTTAAGTTCAGAAACTTTGCCGTAGGTGTTTCTGTGTTAGCCCATCGTTTGTTTTATGCCTGAAACTAATCACACGCTGGTCTTGAATGACCGTTATGAACTGAGCAGTTTTTTCGACGAGATGTTCGCCGACGTGGGCCAGCCGCGTCCGCATTATCGCGCTTTGCACGAACGCCTCATGTCGCTGACGGCCAAAGACCTTAACGCTCGCTGTCGCGCCGCTGACATTTCGTTTCTCTATCAGGGCATCACGTTCACGGTTTATAACGAATCAGAAGGCATTGAGCGGATTTTTCCGTTCGATTTGATTCCGCGCATCATCCCGCGCAGCGAGTGGGATGTGGTCGAACGCGGTTTGACGCAGCGCGTGACGGCGTTGAATCATTTTTTGCACGATGTTTATCACGATCAGCGCATCATCAAAGACAAACGCATTCCGGCGGAGTTGGTTTTCGGCGCGAGCAACTTTCGCCGCGAGATGATCGGCATTAACGTACCGCGCAATGTATACGCGCACATCATCGGCACTGATTTGATACGCGACCGCGACGGCAGCTATTACGTACTCGAAGACAACCTCCGTTCGCCGTCGGGCGTGAGTTACATGCTCGAAAATCGGCAGGCGATGAAACGGTCGTTCCCGCGTTTGTTTCAGCAATACGGCATCGCGCCGATTGACCATTATCCGCAGGAACTGCTCGCTACGTTGCGTTCAGTTGCGCCGCACGAAGTGCCTGACCCTACGGTCGTGCTGCTGACGCCGGGCATTTATAACTCGGCTTATTACGAGCATTCCTTTCTCGCGCGGCAGATGGGCATTGAGATTGTCGAAGGCCGCGATCTCGTATGCCACGAAAATCGCGTATACACCCGCACGACGCACGGGCTGCAACGCGTAGATGTTATCTATCGCCGCGTAGACGACAATTACATTGATTCGCTCGCGTTTCGCTCTGACAGTATGTTGGGCGTGGCCGGACTCTTGAACGCTTATCGCGCGGGCAACATCACGCTCGCCAACGCCATCGGCACGGGCGTCGCCGATGACAAGGCCGTTTATGCTTACGTGCCTGAAATGATTCGGTATTACCTCGGCGAAGAACCGATCTTGCAAAACGTACCGACTTATCTGGCGATCAATGACCGCGACCGCGATTACATGCTGGCGAATCTTGACAAGTTGGTGGTTAAAGCGGTCAACGAAAGCGGCGGCTACGGCATGTTGATTGGCATCCACGCCAGTCAGAAAGAACGCGACGAATTCGCCGAAAAGATCAAAGCCGATCCGCGTAATTTCATCGCGCAACCTACGATTTCGCTGAGTCGGCATCCGACTTATCTCGAAGGCGAGTTACGCGGCTGTCACATTGATTTGCGGCCTTACGTTTTGAACGGCGAGAAAGTCACAATCGTTCCCGGCGGACTTACGCGCGTCGCGCTGCGCGCTGGTTCGCTCGTAGTGAATTCGTCGCAAGGCGGCGGCAGCAAAGATACCTGGGTGTTGAATGACTAATCGACGGCACAAGTTCGCTAGAAGAAAAAAATTGCAAAGAATTCGCCACAGAGTCACAGAGATTTCCCCACGTTTGATAAAAATGACTCTCAAGCTCTGTGTCTCCGTGCCTCTGTGGCAAACCTTTATTTTATGCTTTCACGAGTAGCAGATTCTTTATTCTGGACGTCGCGTTATATCGAACGCGCCGAAGACTTGACGCGCTTGCTGGCCGTCAACTTTCACACGTTGCTGGACGCGGGCAAGACGGATGACGAAACCGACTGGCAGCCGTTGATCGCAATGACTTACAAAGAGGCTGAGTTTCGTGAGCATTACGCGAGCTTCACGACCAACAACGTGATTGATTTCGTGCTGTGGAATCAGGTGAACCCCAACGCCGTGATTTGGTGCATCACGATGGCGCGTGAAAACGCCCGCAGTGTGCGCGAACAGATCAGCCGTGAAATGTGGGAACATCTAAATCGTTTGTACTTTGAAATCCGCGAAGCCGATCAAGTTGCCGTGGCGCGTTCGTTGCTAGATTTTTTTTACAAGGTGCGCGACGGCTCGCAAGCCTTTCAGGGCATCACCAACGAAACGATGACGCACGGCGAGGCTTATCAATTTATTCAACTCGGCAAGCATCTCGAACGCGCCGAAAAGACCGCGCGCATTCTGGCGATCAAATACGAAGACGTGCGCAAACTGGCTGAAGGCTCGCCCGACGAAGCCTTACAACTGATGGCGATGCTCAAATCGTGCAGCGCGTTTGAACCGTTTCGCAAAGATTACGCGGCGCATTTATCTGCCGAAGCCGTCGTCGAATATCTGTTATTGCAACGCGAATTCCCGCGCTCGGTGGCCTTTGGCATCAACCGTTCGTTGATGGCGGTAGACATGATTGGCGGCAATTCTGACGCCAATCGCCAGAGTCATCCGCATCGCGCGTTGGGTCGGCTCGCCGCCGAATTGGAATACCTCGACCCGCAGGAAATTTTAGGTGAGCGGTTGCGCGACTATCTCGATCAACTCGTCTTGCGTTTGCACGCAGCGGGCGATGCGATCACGCACACCTTTTTCAACACGCAAGTCATTCTGCCTGAATTGCATCCGCAACAGGCACAGCAACAACAGCAATAGGTGGGCTAAATCAGTGAGACAAAAAGAGAATACGGAACAAACGGAAATAACAGAAGAAACGGAATCATCTCAGGCAAAAGATTTTCCGTTTGTTCCGTTATTTCTGTTTGTTCCGTATTCTCTCTTTGGCCTCTCGCAACAGACCTATCCCGATAAACCACAGCAATGAAACTTTGCCCATGAAATTACGAGTTGAACACATCACGACTTTCACTTATGACTCGCCGATCAGCGAGGCTTATACCGAAATGCGGCTGGCTCCGCTCGACGTGGCCGGACAGCGGCGCACCGCGTTTCAACTCATCACCGAACCGCGCGGCGAAGTCACCAGTTATCTCGACCGTTTCGGCAATGAAGTGCATTACTTCGACGTGCTGAATTCACACGAGCAGGTCGCAGTCATCGCGCGCAGCGAAGTGCAAACCACGGCGGAATTCACCGACGACGTGACGGCGTTTTCGCCGCTCGATCAATACGATTATTTGCAGCCGACTGACTTGACCCCGAACGATGCGTCGTTGCACGAACTGGCCGAACGCCACGTTATCGTCGGCAACAAGCCGGCCAGCACGCTGGCGCTGATGACGGCTGTGCATCAGGCGATTGCTTACGAGCGCTTTGTGACCGATGTCAAAACTACGGCGGATGAAGCCTTACGTCTGGGCAAAGGCGTCTGCCAGGATTACGCTCATGTGATGCTCGCGGTCTGTCGCTTGAGCAAGCTGCCTGCGCGTTATGTGAGCGGTTATCTTTATAGCCCGAACGCGCCCGAAATGGCTTCACACGCCTGGGTAGACGTTTATCTTGAAGAATATGGCTGGCGTTCATTCGACCCCACACACGACTGCCCGCAAGATGAACGTTACGTGCGCGTTGCCACGGGGCGTGATTACGCCGACGTGCCGCCGACGCGCGGCATTTATAAAGGCAACGCGCTTGAGAAGATGGAAATTCAGGTTCAGGTGAGTCAGGTTTAGAGAATGGTTTGAAAGTAGAAATGCTTTCTCACCGCAGAGGCGCGGAGGTTTCGCAGAGTTTACGCGGAGGAGAAAAGAATACTATCTCCTTCTTTAGGCAATTTTTTAAGGACGAGGTTTCAATTCAACCCAACCGTAAGCCCCCAACCGAGGCAGCGAAAATTCAGTCGCTTCATTGGTGACAGAAACTTCAGCAGGCGTTTGTTGCCCGAATGAAAAAGAATGCACAGCCGCAATGTCATAACGGCCTCGCACGCTGATGCGCAAGCTGTCCACTTCACGCCCGCTGTAATTCAACAAGTGCAAGCGCGTTGTTTTGCCGTCGCTGGTCAAGCGACAAATCACAACCTCTGCGCCATAAACGCGCAACGTTCGATTGTCGTCGCCGAGTTCGCGGCGGAGGCGCAAAGCGAATTCGCTGGGGTCGCTCGCGGCGCTTTCGGGATAGGCTTTGGTGCCGAGTTTTAGGTTGAGGCGCGCAGTTTTGAGCGGCGCTTTCGTGGGTTGAAACAACAGGTTGCGACGCGCGAGCAGGTTCATCACTTCGCCGACTAAAGGCGAACCGTCGTCTATCACGGCAATGTCGGCGACGGTGGCTTGCGCGTCTTGCGGTAACGCACGCAAGAACTTCAGCATTTCGCCAAACGCTGGCAACTCGCTCGCATCCAGTTGGATGATCGCGTCGGCTTGATAAGCAAACGCCTCTGCCGCCGCGAGTGCAGCCTTGCCAGACGCGGCTCCCGTCAAATCGTAAAAGAACTTGCCCGTCGGATTGCGCAACAAGCGCCAGCCGTTCGCGTCAATCCACGGACGGCGCGTCGCCGAAGCCACGTTCGCGCCGCGTCCGGCGAGTTTAGGCGAGAGTAACTTTTCGCGTTGCGCGAGTTCAGCGCCACTCAAGGCGATGACATCAAAGCCTGCATCGCGCCACGCGGCGGCAGCCGACGCAGTCGTGGCGATGCGGCTAATGCCAGCTTGTTTGAGTGAGGGCGCGGTGTCAGTGCCCTGCGGCCAATAAAGCGAGGGCAGGGTTGTACGAGGTTGGGCTGAAAGGTGGCTGAAGCCGACGAGCATCGTACACAAAACAAAACTCGCCAGACCAAAGCGTAGGTGGCTTTTGCTCCCGCCAGTTCGCCTCATAACACAACCCTCTCAACTATTTAGGACTTACGCAGAAATTAGCTACAGAGGCACAGAGACACGGAGTGAAGAACAGAATTTCACCAAACTTGAGAAAACTCTCTGTGACTTTGTGCCTCTGTGGCAATGATTCTGGCGTTTTGCGTAAGTTCTACTATTGTTTTTTCTGATTCCGGTAAAACTCTCTTTAAGTTTATTTTTCCTGCCAAGTCAGTTGATTCAGCGAAAAAGCCAACTTCCGCGTATCGTTTGATTTCGCACTGAGTTCTTTCGGCACGAAAAATTTGCTCGCCGTGATGACCAACTCAGATGTGGGTGTGCTGCCTTGTTTGGCGGCAGGAACGATGATTTCTTTTTGCAGATCGTCTTTGCCGGAGATTTCTTCGAGCTTTTCGCCGTTGAGTGAAACGGTAAGCTTTTGCTCGCCTTTGAGTTCGACCGCAGGCGCGCGTCCCACGAGGCGTAGCTTCATGTCCTTGCCCGTATTTTTCAGCCGCACGACGCCGCGGTCAGACATCCAGCGCCAGGTCGTAGCGCCGTCTTGTTCCAAATCATAAAAGCCTTGCGTATATGCCACCGCCGGTTCGGGCGTAGCGTTCGCGGTAGGCGAAGTAAGTGGTTTTGCGTTCATAAGTGGCGGCTCCTCGTCCTTGTCTTTGCAAGCCGCGAAAGCCAGCGCGCACGCCAACATTCCGACGACTAATAGTTTATTGAACATTGATTCTCCCGTTGGTGAATGAATGAGTTAGATAATTGCATTTAGAATTGCCCAGCATTCACTTGGCATACATAAGCTACGCTTTGCCGCTTGGTCAAGCTCTTGCTCCGGGGAGATGCGCTGCCTACAATCGTTGTTTCATACCTGCAATCAATTCGCATCACACCGTCATCTATGGCAATCACTCATATCACTGTGCGCGGCGCGCGCCAGCACAATCTCAAAAACCTCAACGTAACCATCCCGCGCAACCAATTAACCGTCATCACCGGCCTGAGCGGTTCGGGCAAGTCTTCGCTGGCGTTCGATACGATTTATGCCGAGGGCCAAAGACGATATGTCGAATCGCTGTCGGCTTACGCGCGCCAGTTTCTCGAACAGCTCGAAAAGCCCGACGTAGACGCCATCGAAGGTCTCTCGCCCGCCATTTCAATCGAACAAAAGACTACGAGCCGCAGCCCGCGCTCAACCGTAGGCACTGTCACCGAAGTTTACGATTATCTGCGCCTGCTGTTTTCTTCCGTTGGTCAGCCGCATTGCCACAATTGCGGACGCCCCGTTTCGCGGCAAAGCACCGAGCAGATCATTCAACAGGTCAAAGAATTGCCCGAAGGCGAGCGCGTGATGATCCTCGCGCCCATCGTGCGCGGGCGCAAAGGCGAATTCAAAAAGGAATTAGAGAAGCTGCAAAAGTCCGGCTTCACGCGCGCGCGCGTTGACGGCGCAATGGTTACGCTCGATGGCCCAGACGACATCAAAGAAGACATCAAACTCGACAAACGCAAAAACCACACGATCGAAGTCATCGTAGACCGCTTGCTCATCAAAGACGGCATCGCCCAACGGCTGGAAGAATCGGTGCGAACTGCTTCAAAGCTGACCGACGGCATTGTCGTCGTAGCCATCGTGGACGGAGCCGAAACGCTCTATTCCGAAAAGCTCGCTTGCGTAGATTGCAATCTCTCGATTCCGCAACTCGAACCGCGTTCGTTTTCGTTCAACTCGGCTTATGGCGCGTGCAAGGAATGCAACGGACTCGGCACGATGAACGAAGTTGATCCGCGCAAGCTCGTCGTCGAAACCGATGTGCCG
>JANNUY010000252.1:0-11511 GCA_031414155.1 Acidobacteriota bacterium | reverse complement strand
CCGTTGTTGCAACAGGCGCACGCGCTGTTTCCGTGGGCGGTGACGTGGGACGATCACGAAGTTGATAACAATTACGCGGGCGATGTGCCCGAAGACAAGCAGACGCGCAAAGAATTTATGGCGCGGCGCGCGCGAGCTTATCAGGTGTTTTATGAACACATGCCGATACGCTCAACGGCCCTTCGCGCCAACCGTGACGTAGAGCTTTATCGCCAACTGCGTTTCGGTTCGTTGCTTGAAATGAATGTGCTTGATACGCGCAAGTATCGTACCGATCAGCCCTGCGGCGACGGTACGAAACCGTTGTGCGAAGCGGCGTTGGACAAGCAGGGAACGATTTTGGGCGCGCGGCAAAAGCGTTGGCTGATGCGCAATCTTGTTCGTACGACGGCGCGCTGGAATGTGTTGGCGCAACAGGTGATGATGACGCAGCTTGATCTGGAACCCGGCGCAGAGCGCAAGTTTAGCATGGACAAATGGGCGGGCTATCAAGTCGAACTCAAAGAAGCCATGCAATTTCTCGCGCAACGCAAGCCGTCGAATCCGGTCGTGTTGACGGGCGATATTCATACGAACTGGGTGACTGATTTGAAGGCCGATTTCGACAAGCCTGAATCGGCGGTGGTCGGAACCGAGTTTACCGGGACTTCGATTTCATCGGCAGGTGACGGCTCTGATACGCGCCCGGCGATGGCGCAGATCATGAGCGAGAATCCGCACCTTAAATTTTTCAATGCGCAACGCGGCTACGTGCGTTGTGCGGTTACGCCGGAGCGCTGGCAAACTGATTTTCGCGTTGTGCCGTTTGTGACGAAACCGGATGCTGAGGTTAGTACGCGGGCTTCTTACGTCGTAGAGAACGGCAAGCTGGGCGCGCAAAAGGCATAATGAAAAAGGTAGGGCAGGTTCTCAACCTGCCCGTCCGGTTGGTATTGGTAGGGCAGGTTAAGAACCTGCCCTACATTTTTCTGAGGAACCTGATGGAAGAAAGATTGCAGAAATTGATTGCGCAAGCGGGCATTGCTTCGCGGCGCGCGGCGGAAGAAATGATTAAAGACGGCGAAGTGCTGGTGAACGGCAACGTCGCAATACTTGGCACGAAGGCCGATCCAGCAAAAGATCACATCAAAGTACGCGGCAAGCTCATCAACGCGCGGCTCGAAAAATACGAAAAGGTTTATCTGCTGTTGAACAAGCCGGTGGGTTACATCACGACCAAAGCCGACCCCGAAGGCCGCAAGTTAGTAACGGAGTTAGTCGGCAAGTACCGCGATAAGGTTCATCCCGTAGGCCGCCTTGACGTGAATTCAGAAGGCTTGTTGTTGCTTACCAACGACGGGCAATTCACCCAAGCCGTAGCGCACGCCGCCGGCAAAGTCGCCAAGGTCTATCACGTCAAAGTGAAAGGCCAACCGAGTGAACGGCAGATCAACCAAATCGCGCGCGGCGTCGAGTTAGACGGTGTGAGAACGGCCAAAGCGGAAATCAATCAGATTGAATTGAGTGACACAAACGCATGGTTTGAAGTGACGCTTTACGAGGGGCGCAATCAACAGATTCGCAAGATGTTCAAATCCATCGGGCATTCGGTGTTGAAGCTCAAGCGCGTCGCCATTGGCTTTTTGAACAGCGACCGATTGCCCACGGGCGAAGTGCGCGAGTTGACTGATGTGGAAGTAACACGATTTTTCAAAATGAAAGATTCCGCACCGGTCAAAGCTGCGGTAAGACGGACCCCGCTAAAAGTTGCAGGCAAAGCCGCGAAACGGCCCGCGCGTAAAGGCAAACACTGACCAGATACTTGTCTGGGCATTTGTTGACAATGCGCGAAGCCAGCCGCTAGGCTCTGGGTTCCTTACCGATCCGTAACCACAAGCAGTTCACGTTTTATGGAAATTTTACTCGCCGAAAGTTTAGGGTTTTGTATGGGCGTCAAGCGAGCCGTAGACATGGCTTACAAGGCGCTCGACAAAGCCGAAGGCACTCCCGTTACCTCATTAGGGCCACTCATTCACAACTCGCAGGAAATGGCACGCCTCACTAACGACGGCGTAGGTTTGGCGCAAACAGCGGCAGAGGTTCCCGCAACGGGTACGGTCGTGATTCGCGCGCATGGCGTGACGCCACAGGCTTACGACGAACTCAAGGCGCGCGGGCTAAAGATTATGGACGGCACTTGTCCTTACGTGCATTACTCGCAACGCAAGGCGCGTGAGCTTTACGAAGAAGGCTATACGGTTGTCATCACGGGCGACCGTCAGCATCCTGAAATCGTTGGCATCCTGGGCCACATCAACGACGAAGCTTACGCCGTGAAAAGCGTGGAAGAAGCGGCGGCCTTGCCTGCGCTTGAACGCATCGGAGTGATTGCGCAAACCACGATCAGTCCGAAAAAGTTTCAAGCGATCATTGACGTACTCAAAACCAAAGCGCCTGACGTGAAAGTTTGCGAGACAATTTGCGACGCGACCGAAGAAAACCAAAAAGCGGTTCGTGAACTGTCAGGCGAGGTCGAATTACTTTATGTCGTAGGTGGACGCCACAGTGCCAACAGCGTCAAACTGGTCGAGGTTGCGCGTGAGCAATGTCAGCAAACGCATTTGATCGAAACGCCCGAAGAAATTGACGCGGCGGATGTCATAGGCGTTCGCAAGGTGGGCATCAGCGCGGGCGCTTCGACACCGGATTGGATGATTCAAAGTGTCGTGCAACATTTGCGTGCGCTGGATCGCACGGTAAATAAAATGGCGGCTTGATCCCCGATGTGTGAATGCGCGCTAACTGCCCATCTGCATTGGCTTTTCGGTGAGGCTCAGTTTATGATGAATCCGTTTTTGAAGTGCCGCGCCGATGCCGCGCCGAAAAACAACAAGTTTAACAGACCCAAATCTAAGCCTGATCAGTTCCGATCCTGAGTTTTGCACGCGCAGACTCAGCAGAAGTTTTCCCAGGAGGAAGTCCAGTTTCAATGTCAACCGAAAACCCTAACCCAAACGCCGAGACCTCAGAAGCGGTAGAAGCTGCGGTAGAGGCCGTTGCTGCTCCCGTAGTCGAAAGCGTCCAACCTGCTGAGGCTGTAGCCGAAGCAGCAACCACCGCTCCCACGAACGCCGCAGTCGAAAATGCCGCAGTCGAAGCTGAAACCGAAGAAGAAGAGTTCTTCGATTTCGGAGCCATTCTTGACGCCCACGAAAAGGAACATCACGCCGAAGTCGGTGAGCACGAAGTCGTCAAAGGCCGCGTCATCAAGATCACCGAACAAGCTGTCATTATTGACATCGGTTACAAGTCAGAAGGTATCGTCAATATCTCTGAGTTCAAGTCCGGCGATGTCGTAACTGTCAGTCCCGGCGATGAAGTAGACGTCTTCGTCAAGCAGCTTGAGAACAACGAAGGCTACGTTGAATTGTCGCGCGCCGATGCTGTTCGCATGCAGTCATGGGACGTAATCGAAAATGCCTACAAGACCGGCGAGATCGTCAAAGCGCGCATCCTTGACCGCATCAAAGGCGGACTGCGCGCCGAGATCGGCGGTGTGCAAGCCTTCCTGCCGGGCAGCCAGGTAGACGTGCGCCCCGTGCGGAACCTTGATTCCTATCGCAACAAAGACTTGGAAGTCCGCGTGCTGAAAGTGAACAAGAAGCGCGGCAACATCGTCCTCTCGCGCAAAATCCTGCTTGAAGAAGAAATCAACGGCAAGAAATCAGAAACGCTCAAGACGCTCGAAGAGGGCATTATCGTTGACGGCCAGATCAAGAACATCACCGAATACGGTGCATTCGTTGATTTGGGCGGACTCGACGGCTTGTTGCACATCACCGATATGTCGTGGGGGCGCATTCAAAACCCCAACGAAATTTTCAAAGTCGGCGATGCGCTGCAAGTTAAGGTGCTGAAATTCGACCGCGACAAAGAGCGCGTCAGTTTGGGTTACAAGCAACTCATTCCTGACCCGTGGGCGACCACTTCAGAACGCTTTCCGACCAGTTCGCGTGTGAAAGGCAAGGTCGTTTCGATCACTGATTACGGTGCCTTCGTCGAACTTGAAGACGGCATCGAAGGCCTGATTCATGTCAGCGAAATGAGTTGGTCGAAACGGGTCAAGCATCCGTCCAAGCTGCTCAATCCGGGGCAGGAAATCGAAGCGCAGGTGCTGGCAGTTGATCAACACAATCGCCGCATCAGTTTGGGCTTAAAACAAATCGAGAGCAATCCGTGGGATACGATTGGCACCCGTTACGCGGTGGGCACGCGGGTCAAGGGCAAGGTTCGTAACCTGACCGACTTCGGAGCCTTCGTTGAAATCGAAGACGGCATTGACGGCCTCGTACACGTGAGTGACATCTCGTGGGCGAAGCGCATCAAGCATCCGAACGAAGCGCTCAAGAAAAATCAGGAAGTTGAAGCAATTATCACCGCGATTGATGTCGAAGGCCGTCGCTTGTCGCTTTCGATCAAAGACCTCGAACCCAACGCCTGGGATCGTTTCTTCGATACGCACAAGATCGGCGATGTGGTGCAAGGCAAGGTGACGCGCTTTGCCAACTTCGGCGCCTTTGTCGAACTCGAAGACAACATCGAAGGCCTGTGCCACGTCTCTGAGCTTTCTGACCAACACGTCGAAAAGCCCGAAGACGCCATCAAGGCGGGTTCAAAGATCAGCTTCAAGATTTTGAAGATGGATCGGGAAGCCAAGAAAATCGGCCTGTCGGCGCGCGCTGTCGGCAAAGACGAACCGATTTTCGATTCACGCAATTACTCCGACACTGGCATGGCCAGCCTCGGAGAAATTGCCGGTATGAGTCTGACCAAAGACAGCGAATAAGGACCCAGCGCGAACGGCCTGCTCTCTTTTTGAGGCGCAGGTCGTTCGCGCTTTTATTTTGGCTTTCGTTATCCTCCTACGCCGTTGCGATTGCCTTTACGATTTTGACCACCACATCTTGAAGCGCTGAAACACCACGATGAAAAAAAGTAACCTGTTCGTCATAGTATTGATTGGCGTGGCTGTCTTGGGGTTATTTGCGATCAGCATTTTTGCCCTGATGAGCGGACGCGCCGGATCAGGTTTTGGCGTAGGCGACCGTATTGCGGTGGTTCCGATTGAAGGCGCAATCGGCAGTGAAATGGCGAAGGACGTAAATCGTTATTTGAAACAATACGCTGAAGATGACCGCGTGAAGGCGATCATCTTGCGCATTGATAGTCCCGGCGGAGCGGTAGCGCCTTCGCAGGAAATTTACCGCGAGGTCGTGCGCGCAAGAGAAGAAGGCAAAAAGAAGATCGTCGTTTCGATGGGGTCGGTGGCGGCTTCGGGCGGTTATTATATCGCTTGCCCAGCGGACGTAATCTTTGCCAATCCGGGTACGATTACCGGCAGCATTGGCGTGATTTCTGAGTTTGTTAATTACAAGGAACTCGCGGAATGGGCTAAGCTCAAAACCGTGACGTTCAAGACTGGTGAATTCAAAGACACCGGCTCACCGACCCGCGACCTGACCGAAAACGACAAGAAGTATTTTCAATCGTTGATTCAGGAAATGTACGGGCAGTTTGTGACGGCGGTTTTTAACGGACGCAAAGGCCGCGGGACAGTCGGACAAGAGTTAAGCGACGAAGCCAAAGTCAAAGCACTCGCAGACGGACGCGTTTTCACCGGGCAAACCGGCAAGCAAAATGGCTTGGTAGACGAGATCGGCAATTTTGAAGACGCCATTCGCCATACCGCGAAACTCGTTGGGATCAAGGGCGAGCCGCAACTGGTGCAGCCGCCGAAGGAACGTGAAGGTTTAACCTTGTTGGACTTGCTATTGAGCCGTTCGCCTCTGGGTAAGGTGTTTTCTGAACGATTGCCGCAAGCGTTGGAAGACATAGGCGGAGAAATGAAGTTCAAGTATCAATGGAAATAGCCTTTGGGACGTATCATTGGGGAAATATCCTTGGGAAAGTGCAAGTTATCGCTTGAGCCAATCAGATGTTCAGGCTTTTGAAGGGAGAAGACAATGACTAAAGCAGAACTCGTAGAAGAAGTCGCACGCGCCGCTGAATTGACCAAGAAAGACGCCGAAGTTGTCGTCGAAGAGGTCTTCAAAAACATTATTCAGGCGTTGAATCGTGGCGAAAAGATTGAGTTGCGTGGCTTCGGCTCGTTCCGCGTACGCAGCCGTGACGCACGGCGCGGACGCAATCCGAAAACCGGCGAGCCAGTAGACATTCCCGCCAAGCGTGTGCCTTATTTCAAGCCGGGCAAGGAACTCAAGGAACTCATCAACGACGGCGTGGCTGTGCCCGATGATGAGGATGATTCAGAGGACGGTGACGCCGCCGCATAAGGCGAAAACACGTCCGTCAGGAGTTCGCAACACGCGGTTGGCGTCAGAGAAGTTCAATCAGTTGATTGAATCGCTCGCGTCCAACCGCTTTTCAATTTGTGGAGTGAGAAAATGACCAGTCCCAAACATATTCAAGCGATCCTGTTCAACGTCAGCCTGATAACGACTCTCGGTTTTATTTTTAACCCTCTGAGATTGATGGCGCAGGGCGGTGGCGGTCAGCAACCTCGCACCGGGGGGGCGCATTCGATTCGCGGAAAAATCTATTTACCTTCGGGGCAGATTCCTGAGTTACGGATGCGCGTCGTACTTGAAATCTCGACGGGCGGCATCTTCGGTGAAACGTTTTCTGACAGCGTCGGCAATTTTGAATTTCGCGCAATTGCCAATGGCAATTACTACCTCAAGGTGCATGGCGACAGTAAGTTTTTCGAGCCTTTTTCCGAGGCACTCGAAATCTCCGGCAGTTTTGCGCGCACCTTTACGCCGCAGGTTTACTTACGCACGCGCGAGAGAGACCCGCGCGACAAACTGAACAATCGCATTCTTTCGGTCGCTGATACGCAAGAGGTTCCGAAAGCCGCCAAGCAGCATTACGAAAAGGCCTTGAAACTTGCGCAAGCCAATCAGCCGCAGGCCGCCATCGAAAAGTTGCAGGAGGCGATCAAGATTTTTCCCGATTATCTTTACGCGCTGAACAAGCTCGGCGAACAATACTTGCAAAGCGGCCAGCGCGAACAGGCAGAGGCACATTTCGAGCGCGCGATTGCCACGAACCAACGTTTCGCTCCGCCGCACATCGGGTTGGGCACGATGCTGAACGAGCAGAAGAAATACGCCGAAGCCGCCGCGCATCTCGAAGCCGCCGTCAAACTGGATGACAGCTATCCGACGGCGCACATCCAACTCGGACTCGCGCTAATGGACACCGCGCTGCCAGACTATGCGCGGGCAGAGAAAGCCTTGCTGCGCGGCCTCGCCTTAGGCGGAAAAGATGTCGCTTACGTTTATATGCACCTGTTCAATTTGCACATTCGCCAAAAGGGGTACGCGCAAGCCGCCGAACAACTCGAAGCCTTTTTGCGCGACAAACCCGACGCCCCCGAAGCGCCGCAAGTGCGCCAGCGGTTAGAATCGCTCAAAAAACTTATTGCTCAATCGGTCAGCACTAAGCCCTGAGACTATCGCTTTCAAGAAAATGATTTTCCCCAAGATGAGGCACGAAGCCTGCCCGAAGAAAGACAGATCAAACGATAAATCTTCGTGTGTCTTGGTGAGCGAGCTTTCTTTTTCTGAAACCCAAGAATTTGAAACTGTGGCTTGAAACACGGTGGATGTTTGGTGCATCGCTGGGTTCGTTTACAATGGCGTCGTGAAATTTTCGCGCAGCTTATTCTTCCTTTTTTTGTCGCTCGCTTTCGCACCCATCGCTCAGGGGGGCACACCTGAAGCGACGGTGATCCGTCCGCACTATTACGTCGAGCTCGAACTCGATTACCGCAACGCCAGTTACACCGGACGCGAGACGGTGCGTTTCACGAACAATTCGCGCGATGAATGGGACGGCGTGAATTTTGCGCTCTACCCCAATTGGGGGTTGGGCGATAACGACAGCCCGCCGCTGTTTTTCAAAAGCGTAAAACTCGGTAGCCGCGAATTGAAATTCAATATGAAAGCGCGAGGCGCGTGGTTGCGCGTCGAATTGCCCAAAAAACTTTTGCCCGGCCAAAGCCTCGAACTCCAACTACAATTCAGCGCGCGCGTACCCAAAATTCCGCTGGAAGAAACAGGTTTATACGCGCACTTCCTGCAAGAGTTGAGCGATGCGGCGAGCGACGAACGCCAATGGCGCGATGCGCGCGATGTTTTTTTTACCAGCGGATCAGCCGGAGAAGGCGCGATGTTGTTGGGGTATTGCTTTCCGTTGCTGACCGCCAATCAGAGTTCGTTGAACGACACGAATAACGTCACGGGGGTGAGCGGTTCTTTCACCAGCGAAGTCGCTGATTACGAAGTTCACGTCAACACCGACGAGACGTTGCAAGTGATCGGTTCGGGCGTGACGGCGATTTCAGCCGGAACCAAGCTCTTGAATCTCATCAAGATTTCTACGAAATGGTCGAGCTTTCGCGGCGAGCGGTTGCGCGGCTTTGCGCTCGTGGTGGCCGAAGGGTTGAAACACGTTGAGCAGCGTGTCGGCGATACGCGGCTGGTTTCTTATTACCGTGAGAAGGATGAACGGCTTGCCAAACGTGCGCTGGAATTCGCTGCGCGTGCGGTCGAAATTTATAACCGCTCTTTTGGCGCTTACCCTTATCCGCAATTGCAGGTGGTCGAGTTGCCGCTGCCCGCCGGTTTCAGCAGCGTCGAGTTGCCGGGTATCGTCGCGTTGGCGCAAGCCTATTACTTGGATTTCGAATCGCCCGCCGCCGCGCGTTTGCCCGGCATCGTGCGCGAACAGTCCGACGTGATCAAAGTGGCCTTTGAGTTTTCGCTGGTGCATAGCATCGCCAAGCAATGGTGGGGGCAAGTCATCGGCGGCGACGCGCAACGTTCGCCTTATATCGAAGACGGCTTGGCGGGTTTTTCGGCGGCGTATTATCACGAAGTTGCTTACGGCGCGGCGTTGGGCAAGTTGATCACCGACCAGCAATTGCGCGGCGCTTATCAGCTTTATCGTATGTTTGGTGGCGCTGATCTTGAAGTCGAACGCCCGGCTAAAGACTTTCGCAACGTGATGCAATACGCCGCGATTGCGCAGGCCAAGAGCGCCCTGACGCTCGTCGCGTTGCGCGAAGCGATGGGTGACGAACGGTTCTTTCAAGCCTTGCAGGCGTTTTATTCGGCTTATCAATTTCAGTTCACACCCGCTGAAAATCTGCGCTTCACGTTTCTGGCGCAAGCCCAGGACGCGCGTGTCGTGCGCAATTTGTTCCAACGCTGGTGGCGCGAAAAGCATGGCGACGAAGACATCGGTTTAACCGAAAGCATGACGAGTGAAGCGAGTCCGTCATCCCCCTCGCCCTCAAAGATGCGCGCTTTCGGTAGAATGCTGCAACGTATTGGCAAGGCGGCGCGGCCTTTTTAATCGTATGAACCTCTATGAAAAATGATGAAACGTTGGCCCGCGTACGTGAAATGGTTTTGCCTGACGACAAACGCACGGGCATTCAACAGGCTGAGCGCGTAGTGTATTGGCTGGATGAATTTGGTCGCATTCCCTTAACAAATATTCGCATCGGGCTTGATCCGATTATCGGCGCGATACCGTGGTTGGGCGATACGTTCACGGCGGGGCTTTCGATTTACCTAATAGGCACGGGGCTTTATTACGGCTTGCCGAAAACCGTCATCTTGCGCATGGCGTCAAATGTGGCAATAGATTTTCTGTTGGGACTCGTACCTTACGTCGGTGACGCTGCGGATTTTTTCGTAAAATCGAATCGTCGCAACCTGCGGCTGCTGCGCGAGTATGCGGGCGAACGCACTACGCCGCGCCTGAGCGATTGGCTCTTCGCCGGTTCGCTGATCTTGTTATTGCTGGCGTTAGTGGCGAGTACGATGACGTTGAGTTTCTGGCTGGTACGCAAGGCTTGGTTCTGGCTGAGTCAGTGAAAGGTCAGAGAGTGAAAAGCGAAAAGTGAAGTTAGCGAAGACCACTTTTCACTTTCTGAGCTATCCCGGCGGCCACGCGAGCGGGCGTCCGCCGAGCAAGTGTATGTGCAAGTGAAAGACGGTTTGCCCACCATCCGCGCCCGTATTGATCACAGTGCGGTAACCGGTTTCGGCCATGCCGAGCGATGCTGCGATGGGCGGCACGAGGGTAAGCAAATGCCCCAGCGTAATTTTGTATTCGGTCGCTTCGTTCAGCGAAGCGATGTGTTCTTTCGGAATAATCAAAACGTGTTGCGGCGCTTTAGGGGCAATGTCGTGAAAGGCGAGCGCGAGGTTGTCTTCGTAAACCTGTTTGACCGGAATCGCACCGGCGACCATTTTGCAGAAAAGGCAATTGGGTTCTGACATATCAAGGCTCCTTGTGGGTTGGAGAATGAGTGACGTTGAAAGCGTCGCGATGTTATCACAAGCCTAGCGCGCCGCCGCCGCGTCACGTTGAAGGAATAGCTATGAAATCATTTTTTTTCTGGAGCAGCTCCGCGCTGGCTCTGACTTTTAGTTCGGCAATGGCTTGCCGCCAGATGGCGCAATCGCCCGCCGCGTTAAAAACATCGGCTGTCGTATCGTCAGTTGGGGCGCCACAAACCACCGCAGATTCGCAACAAAATCTTCCTGCGCCTGTGAGAGTAACTACTTATCAATACGAAATCGTCAACACCTATCCACACGACAGCGGAGCCTTCACGCAAGGGTTGGTCTATCACCAAGGACAGCTTTATGAGAGCACAGGGTTGGAAGGCCAATCGAGCCTGCGGCGCGTCGAACTCGAAACGGGCCGCGTGTTGCGTAAAGTAGATTTGCCGCGCCCTTATTTCTGTGAAGGTCTAGTGTTATTCGATAACAAGTTTATTCAATTAACCTGGCTCAACGGCGTGGCGTTTCAGTATGACTTTAACAGCTTTGAACAAATTGGTTCGTTTCGTTATCCCGGCGAAGGCTGGGGCATTACGCACGACGGCAAGGAACTGATTATGAGCGACGGCACGGCGGACATACGCTTTCTCGATCCGTCGAATTTTCAAGAAAAGCGCCGCGTCACCGTCACAGATCGCGGTCGCACGATCAATCGCTTGAATGAGTTGGAATATATCAAGGGCGAAATCTGGGCGAACGTTTGGTATACCGACCGCGTTGCTCGCATTCATCCCGCGACGGGAAATGTGATCGGTTGGGTTGATCTGAGCGGATTGCTGAAGCCTGAAGATACCCAAGGCCTTCACGCTGACGTGCTAAACGGCATCGCCTACGACGCTGAACGCGACCGCATCTTTGTGACCGGGAAGCAGTGGCCTAAGCTGTTCGAGATTCGAGTGGTTGAGAGAAAAAATAGTGTTACGCGAGGAAACTGATAAATGAGCAGACTGAAGTAACCACGTCTGCTTGCGAGATTAAAAAAAAGCCGAGCCAGAGATCTTGTCCGACAAAAGTGAGGCCGAGCAGATGAAACTGATTGTGAATGGTGTCCAACAAGATTGCTGGATTTCCATTGATTTGAATCCATGGA
>JANNUY010000251.1:0-14071 GCA_031414155.1 Acidobacteriota bacterium | reverse complement strand
GTCGCCCTCAATCGCCCGGAGATGCGCCAACTGAAACAGCGCATCAGCTTGCGTTGCGAAATCAAGCCGCTCAAGGCTGATGAAGTTTCGGCTTACATTCGCACGCGGCTGAAAGTGGCGGGCGCGGCACGGCTAGATTTATTCACCGCCAACGCCATCGCTCTGATTTATCGCGCATCTGAAGGCATTCCGCGCCTCATCAACAACCTGTGCGATAATGCGTTGTTGACGGGTTTCGCGGTCAACGCGCGGCTGATCAGTTCGCAAGTGATCGCTGAAGTCGCTGAATCACTTGACCTGTTGCAACCGATGATCGAAGACGATCCGCGCGATGTAATGGCAGGCCACTTGCCCGCTGCCCCAATTCTGCGGGAAGAAATCGAAGATGGCTGGATGGAAGAGACACAACAGCCCACGGCAAAACCGCGCCGCCGTCGCCGCGAACGCGCAAGCGAAACTGCCCCCCTTGTGACCGCAAGCACAGAGGTCAATGGCAACGGGCATCTAGCCCCTGCGGTAGCCGCAGACTTGTTTGCCTCCACAGAAGTTGGGGCGTAAAGCAATTCGACTAATGTCTTAACCCACCCCCATCGAGCAGTAAGAAATTATGGGAAGAGTATTCGATGCGCTCCGGCGCGAACAAAAACGTAAACGGCGTAGTAGCGAACGCGATCCGTTGGCCGCGACCATAGAAACTGTGACGCCCGGCACAGAATCCAATCCCATCGTTGATTGGGCTGCGCCGATTGGCACCCCTTCAGGACAACGCTCCAACGATGGCATGCTATTGCCGGGTACGTACCGAACATACAGCGAAAATGGCACGAGCAATCATTACGCTAACGGTCATAACGGAAATGGCAACGGAAACGGGCATGGTGCGGCTACTGCGTTGGCGCGCGTCGGCCCGCCGCTCTTTCAACCGCCGGTGACGCGTCCGCTTGAACACCCGGTGGCGCTCACCACGGCGCGTCCCGATGAAGTGCATTCGCGCATCGTAATGTTAAGCGAGCCGCATATCGTCGGCTGTGAACAATATCGCACGTTGCGTACGCAACTCTTTCAAACGGCAGAGCACCAACTGACACAAGTTATCGTCGTGACCAGCGCGCTGGCCGGCGAAGGCAAAACTTCAACCGTGTTAAATCTGGCTTTTGCTATTGCGCAATCGCCGGAACGTCGCGTGTTGGTGATTGACGGCGATTTGCGCCGCCCTAGCGTTGGCGCCTATCTCAATCTCAAGCCGGTGCATGGATTCGGTGAAGTCCTTACGGGCAAAATTGACGTATTCGACGCCGTCACGCGCGTAGCCGATCAGGAGCTTTACGTCTTGCCGGTGAAATCCGGCACGGACGTGCCGACCGAAATGCTGACGGGCGAGCATTACCCAAGGATGCTGAGCGCGTTGCGCGAACATTTCGATTTCATCCTGATTGATTCGCCACCGGTGATGCCGTTTGCCGATGCGCGCCTGCTGGCGAATCACTCCGATGGCGTAATACTGGTCGTGCGTGCAGGCTTTGCAGCTTACGAAATCATTGAGCAGGCGGCAGAAGCAATGACCTCGCATCGCTTGATCGGTGCCGTGCTCAACGGTGCAGAAAACCTGCGCGAGACGCGCTATTACAGCGACTATCTCGAGTACAGCAAGGATCAAAGCGACGGTAAAAACGGCTTCGGTTGGCAGAACTTCGTGCCGCGTTTTCGCGAGACCTGGTTGGGTCGCCGGTTCAAACTTTAGTGCAAGTTTCATTCGCTTATCGTATCGTCACGTGAGGCAAGACCGTAACCGACCTCGCATTGGTATCTGTGCTGCCCTGTTCACTGACAATTTGTTGCAGCAGCGCCCTGATTTTGCTGTAGCCTTTTTTGATGTTATTTCTGGGGATCTTCCCCGCAGCATCCCATATGATTCGTCGCGGCATTTGGCTGAAAACGTTATCGCTCTTCATAGGCGAAACGATTGTTATCCTTTCAGCCGTTCTGTTGAACCTGTATTTACAGCTTTTCGCCCGCTTGCATGCGGTGCTCTTTGAACAACGCGGATTACTCAAAATCGTCGGCACGACGTTGATTTGCCAGTTCGTCTTTTACCTGTTCGATCTGTATGACGTCACAACGGCGCGCTCTAGACGCGAATTATTGACCGACTTGATGCGCGCCGTCGGCACAGCAATTTTGGTATTGGGTGTAATTTTCTTCCTGCGGCCTACGTTGCTGTTAGGCTATCTGGACGTAGTCGAGGGACGCGGCCCGGTTCGATACGCCAATGGCGTCCCCATCATTGCGATGTTTTTGGCGCTCTGCCTGATGTTGCTGTGGCGCTTGGTCTTTCACGGACTGATTCGCCATCCGCGTTTGAACGAACGGCTGCTTATCGTTGGCACTGACACGCTAGCGCAAGGCATTGCGCGCGAAGCCATTGCGCGCCGCGACCTGAGCTATAAAGTTGTAGGTTTCATCGCCGAAGACCCTTCGCTTGTAGGCAAAAGCCTCGTGAACCCTTCGGTGCTGGGTGTCACCGCGCAATTGAATGAGATCGTCCAACGCGAACGCATAGACCGCGTCATCATTGCGCTGCAAGACCGGCGCGGACATCTGCCCGTCGAACAATTGCTCAACTTGCGCTTGCAAGGCAAGGCGATCATCGAAGAAGGCGCGGCGATGTTTGAAAAGCTCACAGGCAAAGTCAGCGTAGATATGCTGCGCCCCAGTTGGCTGATCTTTTCTGGCAGCGTTAAACACGGACGAATATCTGTCGCGTTACGGCGTCTGTTAAATATCGTCTTTGCCCTTCTAGGCATTGTGATGGCGCTGCCGATTGCCGTCGCGGCGGCAATTGCGATCAAGTTGAATTCGCGCGGCCCGATTTTTTATACACAGGAACGCGTCGGCAAAAACGGCGAACCGTTCACGATCATCAAGTTTCGCTCGATGTATACGGACGCCGAAAAAGACGGCCCGCAATGGGCTGTCGCCGGTGACAACCGCATCACGCGCATCGGCAAGTTCATTCGCGCGACACGCATTGACGAGTTGCCGCAGTTCATCAACGTCTTGCGCGGCGAAATGAATTTCGTCGGGCCGCGTGCCGAACGCGCTCATTTCGTCGAGCAATTATGCGAAGCGATTCCGTATTACAATCAGCGCCATCTCGTCGAACCTGGATTGACTGGCTGGGCGCAAGTCAATTACGGTTACGGTTCGACGGTCGAAGACGCGATTCAAAAATTTCAGTACGATCTTTATTACATTAAAAACGCGTCTCTGCTTTTCGACTTATGGATTTTGTTAAAATCCGTCAAAGTCGTTTTGCTGGGACGCGGACAGTAAACTAGAACAGGAAAACTATTTTGCTTAACTCTGTTCCCCGCTAGGAAAGTCTGGCGTAAGGCTTACGTCAGCGCATCGTTGTCAAGGAGTAACTTTTATGAAACGACTCTCGCCTTTTTATTTGACTGCACTCTTGCTCGCGCTGAGCGCAGTTACCTCGTTAGCGCAAAACCAGAATACGCCCAGCGTAACGCCCAAGCCGTCACCGACGCCGAAGGCTACGTTGCCTAAAGACGCAGGCTTGCCTGTGGCCAAAGGAATCACCGACAACCAACGCACCGTGTTGCGCCGCGAAGACGCGGCAGAAGAAGATTCTGGTGTGGTGCCGTATATCAACAATTTTTTTGCCACCACTCGGCTTGGCCCGGAAGACGTGATTGCGGTGGATGTTTTCGACAAGCCGAATTATTCCAAAGCGAATATGATCGTTCCACCCGACGGCATCATCAGCTATCCGCAAATTGGCCGCGTGCTGGTCGCGGGACGCACCGTCCCTGAAATCGAAAAAGAAGTGACTGAGCGTTTGCGCGAATACATCATTGACCCGCAAGTCATCGTGCAATTGCAGCAATCGCATAGCCAAAAGGTTTTCATCATCGGTGACGTAGCCTCTCCCGGCATCTATGAAATGGGACGCCGTATGACCGTCACCGAAGCGTTGGCGCGCGCGGGTTACATCACCAAATATGGCGACCGCGAGAAAGTCGCCGTGTTGCGTGCGCAACCGAACGGTCAGGTATCCAACCTGCCAATCAATATGAAAAATGTTGAGAAAGGCAAGATTCAGGATTTCTATCTCGTACCGGGTGACACGCTCGTCGTGCCGGGCAATCGTTACAAAACGGCGGAAAAGGTAATGGGCTTGGGGCAAATGGCGGTTTGGTTCCGCGTGTTCCTTCCTTAATCGCGCTGTGTGCTTACGCGCCCAGCGTTGCCGTCTTTGGCGCATCGCTGGGCGCTTGTCATTTGTTCAAGGGTCATTTCAGGATTTGCCGCTATGCGTTTTTTTCGAGCCATCCTGCTGCTTTCTTTGCTTCTTACCTTGTTGGCGTTGTTGGGCGTTGCCACTTGGACGGTCAACCGTTCCGTCACAGCGCAATCTCTGACGTGGTTTAAGCAAGAGTCCGGCGTATTCACCAAGCTGATGGGCGTACATTTTGTTGACCCGCAAAACGGCTATGTCGTAGGCAGCACCGGCACGATTTTTGGTACGGCCAACGGCGGCGACACGTGGGAGAAAGTGGCGCTGCCCACTCGCGAAAGCAAAGAAACGCTGCGCGATGTGTGGGCTTTCAGCGTGCGCCATCAGTTGCTGTTGGGCGAATACAATCGCGATTTGCACCCGTCTACAGACATGATCTTCGGGCCGAACTTCATGCTCTGGCGCGGCGATGAATTGAAAGAAGACTGGCGCGAAATCGCCGTCGCCGAACCGCGCAATCCGCAACGTTTGCACCCGCGCCGCAAAGCTCCCGGCGTAGACAGCCGCTCTGACAACGAAGAGGACGATGACGAGTTTTATCGGCTGTCGAGTTCGATGGTCGTACGCATGCATTTCGCTAACGAGCAAAAAGGTTGGCTCGTCGGCGAATCGGGCATGATTCAGCGCACCGAAGTCGGCGGCGTCGAATGGAAGATGCAATACGCCGTAACGCGCAAGCTGCTTACCGATGTTTTCGCGGTCAGCGGCAAAGAAGTCTGGATCGTAGGCGGCGGCGGTACGATCTTGCGCACGACCAACGGTGGTGAGTCGTGGGTCGAACAGAATTCGCCTACGACACAAAACCTGCGTGCGGTGCATTTCGTCGGTGCGGAACTCGGTTGGGCCGTTGGCCCCAACGGCTTGCTGCTCAAAGCCACTGCCAGCACGCCTCGCCCTGACGGCACACTGCCCGTCAAGTGGGACATCCTTCCGGCTCCGACCAAAGAATCGCTCAACGACGTGTATTTCATCAGCCCGCAGGAAGGCTGGATCGCAGGCGAACACGCGACGATTCTGCATACGACCGATGGCGGGCGTACGTGGGAAGACGCGCTTGTGAATACACAAGTGCGACCTTACATCAATTTCAACCGTCTGTTCTTTCTTTCCCGCAAACTCGGTTGGGCCGTAGGTACGAGTGGAGCGATTTATAAATTCGCTCCCCACACGCAGCTAAAACCCAAAGTCACAGACCCTGACAGTCAATAACCACTTCAAGCCCGCGCGGGTCAGACAAACAGCGCGGGCTTTTCCTTATCCTTTGATCACATGCTTGAATTCGCCGTCCGCGCCGCCCGTGAAGCCGGTGCTATTTTGCAAGACTTCGCCGAGCGCGGCTTTGACATCACCCACAAAGGCCGCATCAACCTCGTCACCGAAGCCGATCTCGCCAGCGAAAAACACATCACCGAACTCATTCGCCAACACTTCCCTACACATCACATCGTGGCCGAAGAAAGCTGGCAGGGAGATTTGTCAGACCCCAATGATCGTGAAGATGATTACGCTTGGCTGATTGATCCGCTTGACGGTACGACGAACTTTTCGCACGGCTTTCCTTGCTACGCCGTTTCGGTTGGCATTGAACACAAAGGCCAATCTATTGCGGGCGTGATTTATGACCCGACGCGCGACGAGCTGTTTGCGGCGGAACGCGGCAAAGGCGCGACGTTAAACGGCAAGCCGATTCGTGTGTCCGCCGTGGCCTCACTTGAAAAGGCGCTGCTCGTTTCGGGCTTTCCTTACGATGTGCGCGAACGCATGAACGAATACCTGCCTGCGTGGGAAGAGTTCCTCAAACAGGCGCAAGCCGTACGCCGCCTCGGTGCAGCCGCGATTGACATGGCTTGCGTAGCCAATGGGCGACTCGATGGCTTTTGGGAAAAAGGATTGCATGCATGGGATACGGCGGCAGGCTGGGTGATTATCGAAGAAGCGGGCGGGCGCGTAACTAAACTCGACGGTTCATCGTTCAACAATTTCACGCCGAGCCTGCTATGCACGAATGGCTTGATTCACGACGAGATGTTGCAGGTTTTGCGTTCTGTCGAATCAACACACGCTTGAAAAGCAAGAAGGGCGAGGGCGACCTGATTGCCGCCCTCGCCCTTCTTGCTTTTCAAGTTGTCGAAGCTGTTACTTCTTTGCCTTGGCTTCACTAATTTTCGCCACCATCATTTTGTCTTCGGCGACAGAGCCTTGCACTTTGAACATTGCGCCACTTTCCGCTGCGCTCTTTTCCAAAGCGGCTTTCGCCATCGTGTTGCCCGCTTCGTCAAAAGCGTAGTATTTGCCGTCAGCGTAAATGCCAAAACCGCTCTTGGCACAACCATCCGACAACGAGCAGCCTTTTTTGTGACCCGCGGCGGCTTCTGCCGAGGTCATTTTGGCGGAACACATCTTGTCAATAAGATTACCGGTCAGGGTCATCTTCTTCGGTTTAGCAACTTTTTTCTTCGCTCCCATCGTGTCCTGCGCGTTGGCGACCAACGTCAGGGACAACATCACGGCGAGCATCACAACGATCTTTTTCATAAGTTCTTCGTCCTTCCTTGGTAGTGGTGTCTGAATGTTAGGTGTCAGGCAGCGGATAACATCTCCGTCAAAAACCCGGCCTAACAGTTGTAACGCAAAGTGCGTCACCAACATTTCGCGTTATGCAAAATAATCCGGCGAAAAAACTACTACGTCAGGAGGCGTCCGCTAGAGGGCGCGCGGGCTGCGATATTGTTCGTAACGGCGCGTCGGTTCGTACTTGCTGGGTACGAACGCGGGTTCTTCGGGAATGCCTTCCAAACGAATAATCTCGATAGCTTCCTGATAAACGCGCTCGATATTTTCCGGCTGGAAACCGTTTAAGTGACAAGCGCGAACATGTTGTTTGACCATGGACTCGACAGCTTCCCGACTGAAAGCGTCAAGTTCCTGAAATGAACGCAGAGCGTGTGCCGACAACTTCATAAAGTTTGCCCAACTCCTTTCAAAACCAGAGCGTTGAATTGTATTTTATCGTGTGTCAGAGGGTGGAAACGGCGCGGAGTGTAGCACGTTTTTTTTTGCTGTCTACTACAAAATTTGACTATCAAAACGCGCTAACTCCCTGTGCTAGAATGTCTTGCCGTCACGTCAGGTAATCGCTGACAGACGACTTTAAGCGACCTTGGTTTAGCCAATGCAGGCACAGCACTTATGCGAATCGCAGCTTCGACTTATCTTAATTCAGCGCCCCTCGTTCACAGCTTTGCGACTGAAGCGTTCGGCGCGCGATACACCTTTCTCGGCGATGCCGCGCCTTCGCGTTGTGCTGCAATGCTGGCTGCCAAACAGGCTGACATCGCACTCATCCCCGCCATCGAATACCAACGCATCCCCGACCTGCTCGTCATCCCAAACATAGCCGTCGCCGCCAAACAACAAGTCCGCAGCGTGTTGCTCGCCGCCCGCAAACCATTGAAAGAAGTGAAAACACTCGCGCTCGATACCTCATCACGGACTTCGCAAGCTCTGGTGCAAATCATTCTCGCCGAACGATACGGCGTGCATCCGCAACTGCTCGAACACACGCCACGACTCGGCGCTGACTTCGCGTTAGGCGAAGCAGACGCCGCGCTTGTCATCGGCGATCCGGCTCTGTGCCTGACAACCCAAGCCGACGCGCTGGGGCTTACAATTTATGATTTAGCAGAAGAGTGGCAATTGCTGACCAGCTTGCCTTTTGTGTTTGCGGTGTGGGCAGTGCGCGCCGAGGCGCTGGCTGAAAGCCGCCTTGATCCTAACCAACTCATCAGTGATTTTTTAGACGCCAAAGCCGAGGGCTTGCGCCACGTACCTGACATTGCCGCGCAGTTCGCGGCTGAGTTACCACTGCCCTTGCCGGACTTGCTGAACTATTTGCACGTCAATGTGAATTACGATTTGGATAATGCGAATCGCACGGGGCTGCAACGTTATTACGAACTCGCCGCCGCGCACGGCTTTATTGAAACTGCTCGCCCCGTGCGATTCCTGACTGCATAATTCACGTCAATTTGTATCGACCAACTGCCGCCGCTTGAGTACGGGGCGGTTGTTATCTTTATCACCAGCGGTTGCCGCCGTCGTAGTTTGTCCTTTCGCGCGATAGCCTTCGCGGCAGCGCACCACGGCGTTGGGAACTTTCACCACAACGCGAACCTTTCTAAACGCGCCGTCCGCCGCCGTATTTGTCGGGTAATAGCTCAACGCATACTGGTGGCGTAACTCTTCGGCAATGCGCGTAAACGCCGCGTTCACATTGCTCAACGTGTCACCGTTATAAAGCCTTCCGCCGCTACGGGTGGCAAGCTGTTGCAGGTAACGTCCTGCCAATTCGTAATCCTGCCCGCCACCACGAGGAAAGCGTCCGCCGCCACCAGGATTCGGCCACTGCTGTGGAAAAGCCTGTGAAATACCTTGTGGAAAAGTGTCGGGAAAGCTGTGGAAAAGCTGTGCGCCGCTGTGAAAAACGAAAGGCCACGGGCGTCGCCCATTGCCACCATTACCACCGCCACGGGGTTGCGGCCACGGAATCGAAATCGGCGGCGTGCCGTTACGCCCTCCGCCGTTTTGCATCATCGAGTCGCTCGTGTCGTATTTAATCGGATAAACCGCGACATCTGATTCTTCGACAAGTTCGACCGTGCCACGGGCGGTGGCCTCGCGGCTTTCGGTGTCTACGCCGTCGGTGAAAAGCACAATGGCTTTGCGTCCGTCCACCTGATTCAGGCGTTCGGAAATGACCAAATCAACGGCGTCATAAAGTTTCGTACCGCCCCCCGTCCGCGTGGCGTAAATCGCCCGCCGTAACTTGGCGCGGTCACTCGTGAACTCACTGCCGATGTAAACCTTTGAATCGAACGACGCCACCATCACTTTATCTTCCGCACGCAATTGTTCGGTGAACGCCACCGCAGCGGCTTGAATGTCTTCGATTTTGAATACGGTGCTGCGCGAAGTGTCAATCAGCAACACGACATGCAAAGGCACGGTCACGGGCGTGAACTCAGAAATTTCCTGTTCGACCTCGTCCTCGTAAAGCCGAAAGTCTTTTTTGTCGAGAAAGGGAATGAAGCGTCCGTCGCGTTCGATCACGCTGACCGGAATGCTCACGAGCGTCGTATCAATCTTGATCGTGTCGCTGTCGTCGGGAACTTCGGGCTTTTGATTGGTGACGGGTGGCGGCTCAGGCTGGCTCGCAATCACAGGAGCATTCCCCGCATTTGTAGGGGTGGACGGCGTGGACGTAGGCACGGGGCGACGGCGACCGGATTGCGCCGTGGCAGAAAAATCGAAGCCCTGAAAAACCAAAAGCGCGGCGAGCAAACTCAACCACGCTACATGCATAAAACTCTTTGTTGAAACTTTCAGCTTACCCATCGCTCGACTCCTTCTCTCTTGGGACATTGTGCGGAACGCATCCCAGAACGACCACGCGCGCGCAGCTTGCGCGCGATTCGTGATAAACAACTTGAGGCGGAAAAAGGGGTAACCGCAAAACGCGCGGAGTATAGCGCCCAGCCAGCGACATGCGAACTGAGTTTTCGCGGTTGCGCAAAAACCCGTAAAGCTACGCATCGCGCGTCCAGCGTTTCGGCAGAATGTCTTTGGCTGAAAGGTTCGCGCCGAGAATCAGGATGAACGACAAAATGAATACCCAAGTGACCAGCGCCATCAACGAAGACAGTTGTTTATAGCTGCCCGAAAAATCCATCAACGGCAACAACAGACGAAAGGCAATTGTCACGACCACAAACAACACTGCCGTCGCCATCGCTGTGAAGAAAATCTGTGTGCGATGAATCGGGCCGTTGGGTACGACGGAATAGACCAGAAATAAAATGGCTACCAGAAAAGGAATCGCCAGCAATCCCGCGACGACAGCAAACAGCGTCCCGCGCAAAGGCGAATTGCCCAACATCAATCCCAACGCATAATCCCACGGACTCGCTACGGCTACGGCCAGCAGCATCAACACACCGCACGCGAGTACGAGCGGCATGTACAAAACGTATTGCTTGGCCACGTGGCGCTCTTTGAATCCCCACGAACGATTCAACGCGAGTTCGAGCGGCTGAAAGATGCCCGAACTCGAAAACACCAACAGCGCAAACGACACCAACGTAGCCTTGCCGCCCGGCCCGCGCGTCACTTGATCCAAACTTTGAAAGAGCATCTTCGATTCGGCAGGCAATAACGCCATCATCAGGCGATAACAGGTTTCGTACCCGTATTGCCAGCCCAACACATTGACCAACACACTGCCGATCAACACCAGAAACGAAAAGAACGACATCAGGATATTGAATGCGATGGACGAGGCGTGTACGTATGTTTCGCTCTCGGTTAAATCCCACAACGCCGGCCACATCTTTTTGAGAAACAGCCATGTGCCTTGCGCATAAAACTTCAGCCCGCGTTTTGGTGGCGGCAAAGCGGCAGAAGCATTCGGTTCGACAGGTGCGGCATTCAGTTCATTAGTCATAACATTATTCGAGTTGCGTGAGTTCTGCGTCCAACGCCTGCAAAGACCGGAGCAGCATTTGCCGATGCGCTTCGTGGCGAACGTTTTCGAGTTGGTTTTGTAACTGGCTGTGCGCCAGTAATAAGGTCTCGCGGCGTTGTTGCAGAGGCGTCAGCGGAGCGCGCCGCGCTTCGGCAGCCGCGCGTTCGGCTTCGGCCTGTTGGTCTTCGATAGATTTGCTTTCCCAACCTCTCGCCATAACGATCAATGCAAAGCGCACGCCACGCCCAATACCTGCGCGCCGTCGCGTAACAAACTTGGCGTAACTTCCCAACCTGTTTTCAAGCGTTCAGTCAGCAACTCTTCGGCGCTTGGTTGATGATTCCACACGGCGACCGCCGCGACAGTGCCGTGTCAGGACGCGCTGTAAATCAGCCACAATCCTTCACGCCAGCGCAGCAAGACTTCGTGCGTGTATTCATCCAGCGCAATCGTCTCCTGCAAAAACACCGGCGGATGCAATTGCCGCCCCCACGCGACGACATCCATCAACGTGCCGTGCGCGGGTACAGCCGCTTCCAGCGCCGTTAAAGCTTCAACAGACAGATTGGCGTGATTCATCACTCTCATCGGCAAGAGTCTAGGCGCGCACGCTTCGAACCGTCAACGCTCATTGCGTCTTGCCCGGCGCTGCCAGGCGTTCACGCGCTTGCGCCGCTTCGGCGCTGCGCGGATAGCGGCGCAGCAATTCACGATAGGCCGCTCCATCGTAAGCAAACACGTCTTTCGCCTCGTCGTAATCGAACGTCACGCCCGCGCGATTGAAACGATCTAGTCCGTTGAAGCTCAGTTCAAAATCGCGCTTGTTCAGATCGCCTTCCGGCACTTTGTCGCCCAAACGACGGTCAGCATCGCGGCTGAGTTTTTCGGCGGCGTGTTCGGCAGCTTGCCCCAACGCGAGCAACGCGCGCGGCGCAATCGTCGGCAAGCGCAAGCTGTCGGCACAGAGCCGCGCCATTCGCACTTTGAGCAAGTCGTCTTTCGTTGCGGCAATCGCCGCCAACATCTTTTCGCCATCAGCAACGCTGTTCAGACGCGCGATGGCAGCAGTGAGAATCCAGCCGCGCACATTGCGTGAAACGGCTACACGCAGGAATGACGAACCGCTTTTGTTTTTCACGGCAGCCAAAACACCCACAGCGCGTCCGCGTGAAAGGCGCTGTTGCAACGCAGCCTTCACGTCGGGCTGCTCGCGTAAGGCGGACAAGCGATCATCAAATACGACAGCGGGTTGACCGGGGATGAAGAGCTTGCGTTTCTTTTGCGCGAAGCTGGGCGCGACGCATAGTGACAAAACGCATACGGCAAAGAGAGCGCGACGGTATGTAGCGAGCTTTATAGCGAGCATGGATTGACCTCCGAATGACTGAAAAGAAGCAGGTGGCAAATGCTTCGGGCCTCAAGCTGAAAACTACGTCGGCTTGCGTCGGCGTGGCTTGTGAAATTAGCGACTGACAAGTTTGCGACGCGCGCGCGCCGCTGTGTGGCTCAACTGAAGCTGCGCGAAATCGCAGCCATATTGTTTTTCCTGCGCGGCAATCGCCGCCAGATAATCGAACAAAACTAATCCTTTACCGGCTGGGGCAACCGTCAACATATCGGCAAAGAATTCGTAGGGCAAACTTTTACGCGTGGCTTCATCGCGCCAACGCGCCAGCACTTGCGCGGGCAGAAAATAGACCGTTCGGTGGGCGCTGAACTCTACGAGAAAGCCCGCGACCGCGCCCAGCCGCGCCATGCGTTCGAGGAAGTGAACCTGATGCGCGTGCAGGTTATCGAAATCCAGCACGTCGCGTTTGGTCGTTTTTGCGTCGTAAAAAATCGCGCGACCATCAGGAGCCAGCACGCCACCGTAATCAGGCTCCGCTTTCGATTCGGGAATGAAGCGCCGCCAGTCATTCACTTTATGGTCTTTGGCTACGCGGACGATTTCGGCAGCCGTGACGCGCGGCTGCGCGCCGTTCGATTTCACTTCAAACGCAGGAACGGCGAGTCCTCGCCGTGACTCGCCGCGTTCGATCAAATACTTTCCTGGAATCGCCTTACGCGTAATGCAGGCACGGCCCAATCGTTCATAAGCCTCATTGACCTGATTGATGGCTTCCTGAAACCCGCTGCCGGTTTCAGCCCCGCGCCTTTTGATTCGCATAACGACTTCCGGCTTCCGACTTCCGACTTCCGACTTCCGACCTTTTGGCTAGCGCGAAGCGTGGTCGGAGGTCTGAAGTAGGATGTCTGAAATCTCTTATTCCATATCTGCTTCGCTCGGCTCGTAATTCATATACACGTTTTGTACGTCTTCGTGATCGTCAAGCGTGTCATAAAGTTTCATCATGGATTTCACCAACGACGACTCAAGCTCAATCGTGTTGATCGGAATCATCGCCACTTCGGCTGAAAGCGGTTCGAGGCCATGCGCTTTGACGTTATCGAGTACCGTCAAAAAATCTTCCGGCGTAGTTAATATCTGATAGCTGTCTTCTTCGGCTTGAAAGTCATCGGCTCCGGCTTCGAGCGCGAGTTCCATCATCTCGTCTTCGGCTTTGCCATTGGCTTCGAGAATGATTTGGCCCTTGCGATTGAACATCCACCCAACCGAACCCGATTCGCCCAGATTGCCGCCGTTCTTAGCGAACGTGCTGCGGATTTCAGCGACCGTGCGATTGCGGTTGTCCGTCGTGACCTCGACCATCACAGCTACGCCACCAGGGCCGTAACCTTCATAGGTGATCTCATCGTATTGCACGCCTTCGAGTTCGCCCGTGCCGCGCTTGATCGCGCGATCAATCGTGTCAGCCGGCATATTGCCCGCTTTGGCGTCGTTCACGGCTTTGCGCAAACGTGCGTTCTGGTTCACGTCGCCCGTGCCGCCGCTGCGCGCAGCGATCGTGATTTCTTTGATGAGTTTGGTGAAAAGTTTGCCGCGCTTGGCGTCAAGCGCGCCTTTCTTGTGCTTAATCGTATGCCACTTGCTATGCCCTGACATGGATGACTAGACCTCGTTTTTGTTCTTGCTGCCTGCGCTTGCGTGTCCGTAGCCCGACCGTTAGCGAGGGCTACCTTGCGAATGCGCCCATTGACATCAGAGGGACGCAATGCCGGTGTAGCCCTCGCTAACGGTCGGGCCACGGACACGCAAGCCGCAATAAATATAAGGATTGGCGAGTAAGCCCGAATATAGCACGCCCCTTGCGCTGCGGTAAACGCTTGCTGCATTC
>JANNUY010000250.1:0-4108 GCA_031414155.1 Acidobacteriota bacterium | reverse complement strand
GTGACCGTGCCCGGCGCGGTGGACGGTTGGGCGACGTTGCTCAAAAGCCACGGGACGATGACGCTCGCGCAAGTCTTGCAACCCGCGATTGAATACGCCGAGCGCGGCTTCCCCGTCAGCGAAGTCATCGCCACCGAATGGGCTGCCAACAGCAAACGACCTGCGAAGAATGCCGATTTCGCCGCGACCTATTTGCCGGGTGGCAAAGCTCCGGCGATTGGCGAAGTCTTCACCAACAAAAACCTCGCGCATTCGTTGCGGCTGATTGCGACCAAAGGACGCGACGTTTTTTATCAGGGCGAACTGGCTGAAAAGATTTTGAAGTTCTCGCAAGCGCAAGGCGGCATGCTCACGCGCGCAGACTTTGCCAAACACACCAGCAACTGGGTTGAACCAATCAGCACGACTTATCGCGGACATACGGTGTATGAACTCCCGCCCAACAATCAGGGGCTGGTCGCGCTGCAAATGCTCAACATTCTCGAAGGCTTCGATGTGAAATCACTCGGCCACAACTCGGCGGAATACTTGCATCTATTGGTCGAAGCCAAAAAACTCGCCTTCCTCGATCGCGCGAAACACATCGCCGATCCCGCGTTTTATCAGGCTCCGTTGGCACGGCTGCTGTCAAAAGATTACGCGACAGAATTACGCAAACGCATTGATCTCAAACAAACGATGGACGCCTCGTCCCAACAACCGCAAGGCGGCGAAGACACCGTCTATCTCACCGTCGTAGACAAAGACCGCAACGCTGTTTCCTTCATTCAAAGCATCTTCGACCAGTTCGGTTCGGGGTTAGTAGCAAGCGACACCGGCATCTTGCTGCACAATCGCGGCGCGGGCTTTTCGTTCGACGCGGCCTCGAATAACAAAGTCGAAGGCGGCAAGCGACCGTTTCACACATTGATTCCGGCGATGGTTTTTAAGGACGAAAAGCCCTGGCTGACCTTCGGCGTAATGGGCGGCGATATGCAGGCGCAAGGTCATGTGCAAGTTTTGCTCAACCTGATTGATTTCGGCTTCAACCTTCAGCAAGCCGGTGAACAGCCGCGCTTCCGCCACTTTGAACGCGGCCTCGCGCTCGAATCGGCCATCGGTGATGAAGTGCGCAAGTCGTTGGAAGCACGCGGCCACAAACTCACCACCGCGCCGGGCAGCTTCGGCGGCTATCAAGCAATCATGATTGACCCTGTGACAGGCGCATTGGCGGGTGGTTCGGATATGCGGAAGGATGGCTGTGCGATGGGCTGGTAAATTCAGCCAAAGACGATCAAATTTGGTCATCATGTACCATTCCGTCTCAGCCCTTTCGTTTTATAGTAACAGCCTGTCACCACCAGTTCAGTCGCTTTGGGATACCGCGTAACCGAGCAGCCAGGGTGACGTTCTTCACTGTCTTCCCTCCCAAAAGTCAACTTTTATTTCACCCGTAAGGCTATCGCCACAGGAGGGATTACATGCCTACTGCCAATCGTTCCGTTACCTTTTTTGCGTTCGCATTGCTGGTCTTTGCTTTTGTCTTTGCCCAGTGGCCGCGTCGGGGAACCGCGTTGCAAGCCAACACTCCCATTGCCGTAGTTTCCGCCGGTAATTATCAAGCACCCGTAACGCCCGACGGCATCGCTGCGTTGTTCGGCGTGGGGTTAAGCGCCCAGACCGACAAGGCCAGAACACGGCCTTTGCCGACGGCGCTGGCGGGCGTCACGGTTCGCGTCAATAACGTCGCCGCCGGACTCTTTTTCGTCTCTGCCGGGCAAATCAACTTTTTGATTCCAGCGGGTACGGCGGTTGGTACGGCAACGATCTCTGTCACAGCCAGTGACGGCTCGACGCGCACAGGTACGGTCGAAATCGCCAATGCTGCGCCTGCGCTCTTCACTTATAACGGTGATGGCCTGGGCGTAGCCGCTGCGGTCGCTTTGCGCGTCAGAGCCAACAATACGCAAAGTTACGAACCCATTGCGCAATTCGATGCGGCAACGAATCGTTGGCAAACCGTGCCGCTCAATCTCGGTGCGGCGAACGAACGGCTCTTTCTGGTGCTTTACGCCAGTGGCACGCGCGGCGTCGCCAATTCGTTGCGCGTGCTGATGGGCGGCGTAGAAGTCGCACCCAGTTTTGCCGGCGCTGCATCAGATTTCGCTGGCGCAGAACAGATCAACGTCGAACTCACGCGCGCCCTCATCGGTCGCGGACGCCTCAACCTCAGCTTGATCGCGCCCAACACGCGCGCTTCTAACGTAGCCGAAATTGATCTCGCCAACGTCGCCGCCGATGTCGCGGGCGCTCCGATCATTACGAGCGTCACTCCAACGCAAGCCGTCGCGGGCGAAACGCTCACCCTCACGGGTACGGGTTTCTCAACTGCTGCGAACGGCAATGCCATCATCATCGGCGGCGTAGAAACCCGCACTGTTGAATCAGTCACGGCTACGCGCATCGTGGTGCGTGTGCCTTTCGGCATTGGCAGCGGCAGGCTTGCGGTACGCACCGATCTCGGCGAAGGCCTTTCCGCCAACAGCGTCAGCGCACTCACTACCGTCAGCGGCCTCATTACTGATACGCAAAGCAATCCGCTGCCCAACGTCACCGTCAGCATTGCTAATCGGAGTGCGACGACGCGTAACGACGGCAGCTATACCCTCAAGGATGTGCCCGCCGCTCAGGCCGTTTTGCGCGTAGACCCCACAGCCTTGCCGCTCAACCCAAAGCTGCCCGTTTATACGCGCTTGATTGGCGTGCTGGGCAATCGTGACAACCTGCAATCGGTCATCGCGTTGCAACCGCCTGACAACTCTTCCGTGCAAACACAAGGCGCTTCGACCGCAGCGCTTGACGATAAGGTGGTTGCGCAATCCGTCGCTCACGCTGCCGCCTTAGCTCCTGAAGCTATCGCTGCCGCCGTCACGAACGGAGGCATCACGTTTGATATTCCAAACAACTCGGTCGTCACGCTGCCGTCGGGCGTGACCGATCCGCGCATCTATCTGACGCGCGTCGAAAACAGCCGCGCTCCCGTCGCCTTGCCGCGTGGCGTATTCAGTTCGGCGCTCGCACAGCTTTCGCCTTTCGGCATTCGGCTCAATCCGGGCGGTAAGCTGATTTTTCCCAATCCAGACGGATGGGCGGCGAACTCACAAGTGGCACTTTATCGTTTGAACCAAACCGCGACGAGCCACTCGTTGGGTACGTTTGTCTCGGCGGGCACCGCGACCGTATCCGCCGACGGTCAGCGCATCGAAACCGCCGCCAACGCCATTACCGAGACTTCGATTTATTTCGTAGCCAACCTGCGCCCCACGACGACAGTCATTGGCTGCGTGTTAGATAGTGATAACCGCCCCGTACGCAACGCGCTCGTCGTATGCGCCGGACAACTCGCGCTCACCGACGGAAACGGCAGCTTCGTAATAATGAACGTACCCGTTCCCACCAACGCACAAATCGCGGTTGAAGCCTCTTTCATCCGCCCCACCGGACGCACCGACCGCGTCACGCGCACGGGCATTACGACGCTGGCCTTCAGTACGACGCGCATCACGCCCGATCTCGTGCTGCCTTCGCCTGCGACACAACCCAATCGCCCACCTTCGCTCACTACGCCTGCCGCGCTCATCGTCAACGCGGGCGTCACCAGCGATTTCCCCTTGCTGGCGAGTGACCCTGACAATCAAGCCGTCACGGTAACGGTCACCGGCGCGGCCTTCGCTTCCATCGTGACGCTGCAAGGCGTACCCAACTTGCGCCTCGCGCCTAGCACAACGGCGGCAGGCAATTACACGCTGACACTGCGCGCGACTGACAGCCAAAACGGAGCGACAACGCGCACCGTTGCTCTCACCGTCGTAGGCAGCACCGGCAATCGTCCGCCCGTGATTACCGTACCGGCTGCGCAAACCGTAGCCGTTGGACAAACGCTCGCCTTCGACGTGACCGCGACTGACCCTGACGCAGGCCAAACGTTGCAGATTACTTCATCAACCTTGCCCGCTAACGCTACGTTCACCCAAACGAACGCCTCCATAGGACGCTTTACGTGGACGCCAACCACCAATCAGGTGGGAACGGTGATAGTGAGTTTTTCAGTAACGGATGGCAGTTTGAC
>JANNUY010000249.1:0-1652 GCA_031414155.1 Acidobacteriota bacterium | reverse complement strand
ATGGGCTGCGTTGAAAGTCGCTGAGACGGCCAGCGAAAACGACATCATTGTTTTTATCGTGTGCGACACGGGCGAACGTTATCTGAGCAAGTTTCTTTCGGACGAATGGATGAAGGAAAAGCAATTGCTCGGCCCCGAACGAATGACGCTGGGTTTGCTCAACGAATCAAAACTGCAAACTGGCAAGCATCGCCTTATCGCTATCGCGCCTGATACGTTAATTGGTGAAGCCCTGCGGCAAATGGCTGATTTGGGCTTGTCGCAATTGCCGGTGCTGGAAGACGGCAAGGCCGTCGGCAGCGTACGCGAAAGCCGTTTGATGGCGCGCTTGCTGGATGATCGTCAGTTGCTGGCGACGCCCGTCAGGGAAGTGATGGATGAGCCGTTCCCCGTCGTAGATGAAAACGTCGAAATCGAACGCGCTAAAATGTATCTCAAAGAAGCGCCCGCCATTTTGATTGAAGAGTACGGACGCATCGTCGGCATTCTCACTCGCCACGATGTGATTGATCTCGATAGCCGCACCATGACAGATGCGCGTACGTGGCCGATGTTTGACCATTGAAAACGAAATGCACTTATCCTGTTCAACGAAAAGTCAGCGCGCGCCACAGCAGTTGCCGCCGTACTTTGGAAGTCAGCAACAACCCGACGGCCATCACCAGATATAAGGCGCTGAACAAGTCACGGATGTAAGGTTGCGGGAAGAAAAACTGCGCGCCGAATAACACGAGCAGCAAGACGCCTTCCCACAATGCGAGACGGAAGTCGGCAATGATGACCGCTGCGAAAAACGATTGCGCTGAAGTCAGCAACATTTCTTCTTTGTGCTGACGGGTTAACACCATCGCACCGAAATTGCCGAACTTGGAATAAACGCCCAAACCGTAAACCAGCGGCAGCGCGCCGACCAGCAACGTCCATTGATTGACCTTTGACGAAACCAGTGCGCCGATGCCGGTCGAGCCTTTGCCTTTCAATGCAAACAACAAGGCCACCAAGCCTTCGGGCGATTCCGAAGCCAATGGCGCGAGCCATTGCACCAGCAAAAACTGGCTGATGCCATATTGCGTACCCGTGGCCTTCAACCCTTCGGCAAACGGTTCAGAAGAAAACCAGATGACCAATCCGGCAAAGGCAAAAAACAGTACGATGACCAGACGGCGCGCGTTCGTGCCCAGTCGTTGATCGAGTTCACCCGCTATGCCTTCGAGTTCGGGCTCTTCGTGCTTGTCGCTTCTCGAAGCGCGATAGGCATACATCAAAAAGATGCCGAACATTATGACCATATCCACCAGCGATAGCGTGCCTTTCAACGGAATCACCAGCGAATAAATCGTTGCCAACATCAGGAAGCCCAATTCCAATTCCTGCGAATCGTCGAGCGGCACTTCTTTCTTGCCGTGTTTGAGGTAATAAACGATGGCGACGAGCGCCCAGCCTACGCCAATCAGGATGCGGTTCGCGCCGGTCATATTGGCGATGGCTAAACCTTCGTGCGTACCCGACAAGCCTTCCGTCCAGGCATAGTGCAATCCAATCGCGTATTCCGGCAGCACGCTGATCAATGCAAGAAAGATCAATGCCAACGCGCGCGGAATGTCGCGCTCAGAGAGTTCCGCGCCCCAACTCAAGACGAAAGCCGCGCCGAT
>JANNUY010000248.1:0-2098 GCA_031414155.1 Acidobacteriota bacterium | reverse complement strand
AAAACGGCTACAAAGTTTTACGTCAAGCGCGTACCACTGGTGCTGCGGGTGAGACAATTATTGTCTCAGCTTTTAACTATGCCAGTTTTGTGGCACGCGGGTTTCGCGGTGGCGCGCTAGACTTTATTGCCAAACCATTTGAGCGTAGCGAGCTACAAGATCGCGTACTGGCTTCATGGAAGCGCTTATTGGAGAAGCAGTGCGAAAAGCTGCTAGCGGGACGCCTGCGCGACCTCTTTCCTTACCACGTACAAGTGCTGGCTTACCGTTTCGGCACTTGTTTTTCCAGCCTCACGCAAGACGTAGTTCATGAGGTTGAACAGCTAGAGGAAGAGTTAGGAGAACGCCTCGGTTTGGATGCCGCTACAGATTCACAAGACTCACTGTTACGTCATTTGGATGCCCTATCAAAGGCTGTGCGCACGTCAAAACAGGATTGGGCCGGCTTGACCTCAATGCTGCCTAAAAGCGGCGAAGAGCCTCAGCGAGTCGTGGTTGAGGAGCTACTTCGTGAGTTGACCCCTTGTTTGATGGTGAAACGAGTAACCCTTCATATTCCACTTGGGCAAGAGACTGATGTGTTAAGTTTCGATCAGGACACGCGTGTGATCTTCAAGGAGCTTATTCTCGGCGCACTATGCGGATTGCCAAATTACGATGAGGGAGAGCGGGAGTTAAAGTTAACGATCACGAAGACGCAGGAATATGCCAAAGTTACATTCAGCGGCACGCTTTTTCAGATAACTGAGAAAACCAAAGTGGCAATTGAAAAAGGACAATTAGTGAATGATTGCAGCTTTGACCAAGCCTGGGGCTTGTCGGTTGCGCAACATATTGCCTTGCGCGGCGGCGGGCGGTTGCAATTCGGTTCGCCGGAACAACCTGACAGTGTGACGTATTTCATCCCCTTAGCGCGCCATGCCTAAAGTCATTCTCGTAGACAATTCGGAACGCGACGTTGACCGTTTGCGCCAGTTATTAGCGCGTGACGGCATCACTGCCGAGCTTTGTCATTCGGGCGCAGCCGCGCAACAGGCGTTGGCGGGCGCAGGGGAAAGTTACGCCGCCGCGCTCATCTTGTGGGAATTGGCGGGGCCGCCGGTGGGTTCTGAGTTACTGGCGCAATGCCGCAGCCGCTGGCCGCAAATGCCCGTCGTAGTGATGAGCGGTTCGCTGGATGCGTCGTTGGCTACGCGGGCGTTTGCGTTGGGCGCGCGCGACTTTTTGGAAAAGCCCATCGAAAAAGAACGGTTGCGCAGTTGTTTGCAGCGGTTGCTGGCGGCGACGAATCACGATACGGAAGAATTCAGGAAGTTGCGCGACAGCCTCATCGGCGAATCGGCGGCGTGGTTGGGGACGTTGCGTGAAGTCGCGCGGGTGATTGTGCATCCTGACACGATTGCCTTGTTGATTGGCGAATCAGGTACGGGCAAGGAATTGCTGGCGCAGGCGATTCACCAACACGGGACGCGGGCGAAACATCTTTGTGTGGCGGTCAATGTCGGCGAGATACCGGCTACGTTAATTGAGAATATGTTATTCGGCCACGAGCGCGGAGCCTTCACCAACGCCATCGGGCAACGCAAAGGTTTGTTGGAAAATGCCGGAGAAGGCACGCTCTTTCTGGATGAGATCGGCGATCTGGCGATTGAACTGCAAGTTAAGTTACTGCGCGTAATTCAGGAAAAAAATTCCGCCGCGTCGGAGGTACCGAGTTGTTATCGTTCAAGGCGCGGATTATTGCTGCTACGAACCGCGATCTGGCAAAGGATGTTACGCAAGGTACGTTTCGACGCGATCTTTATCACCGTTTGGCTGAAGTTACGATTCAGTTACCACCGCTGCGCGAGCGCAAGGGCGACGTAGACCTTTTGTTACGCTACTTTCTCGCGCGTTACGGCAACGACAAAGTCAAACACCTGTCGCGCGAAGCCTTGGCGATTTTGCGCAGCTACCCTTTTCACGGCAACGTGCGCGAGTTAGAAAACCTGCTCAAAGGCGCGGTGATTGCTTGCGATGGCGATACGGTGTTGCCGCATCACTTGCCGCTGCAAAGTATGGGTACGTTTCTGCATACGACCAAAGAATTACCCGCGAC
>JANNUY010000247.1:0-4198 GCA_031414155.1 Acidobacteriota bacterium | reverse complement strand
GCTCGATTCAGGCGTATAGGGTTCGGCGTAATTCGGAAAACCGATCTTGTCAAAATAAGGGCCAGCCCCCGACGCCACTAGGGCTTCGATTTGGTCTATGGTGAGCGGGGCGGTTACGACAACGGCGTTAGGGTCTATCCCTTTGATAATGGGGTAAGCACGTTGCAGCAACACCTTGTATTGAGCCATGCGCGTAGCCATGTCCAGCACAATCGTCGGATCACCAATGTTCGTGAAAATTTGCCAGAGGTGGATGTTGTTCTTGTAACGGTTGACGGTATCCTGAACGTAACTATCCCACGCAGCCAATCCCTGCGCGCTCGTCGGAGGATAAAAGTTGTAATTCGCCGCGTTCGGGTTCGGAGAATAAAACCTCGGCGTGAGGCTGAGCGCGGCAAATGGTTCCATCCCCGCCGCCACGGCATTATTGATAAAGGGGTCTATCTGGCTGTAATCGTGAGTGCCTTGGGTTCGCTCGACGACATCCCAGGGAATCCCTTCTGTGCTGCGCGCGAGGCCGATTTCCTGCGCCTGATTCGCGGCCCGAGTCATATTCCCTTCCAAGGCAAACCCAATGACGTAATTGGCCCCGAATTTAGAGATCACCGGGCCACCGTTCGCCGCGATGGCAGCGATTTCAGAAAAAACAGAACGGGTTGCCAAAGGCCAAGCCAAACCGGCCACTAAAAACGCGAACGCCACAATTTTAATCAATCTCATCACATCTCCCCGGCAACAGATACGAAATGATTATCGCCCTCTTGCCAATTTCAAAGTTGACTGTCAGCTAAACAGGTAAGGTAGCAAGTTGTTCCAGCGTTTCAAAGTAACGGCGATGCGTGCGACGAATTTGGGCTTCTGAGGGAGCTTCAAGAATCACGATTTCGTGCTGTATGCCACGTTGATTTAAGCTCAGTTCAAGCTCAAGCCGTTCATCTTTAGCCACGCGGCGTTGCGCGTCTTCAAAATTCTTAAACGTGATTAAGCGTTTATTGCGTCGGTCATATTCAATAAGGAATAACATAAAAACTCCAAACTATGGCGTTCAATTTCTGAGAAGTCGTTCGCCCTCTTGGAACAAATCGAGAACTTCAGATTCAAGGGCTTCAAGTTGTTGATCCCTATTTGATGCTGATACTTGGTCGATAAAGTAAGAGTCGAGGTCGTTGATTTTTTCAGAAAGTCTCTCCAGAAATTTTCGATGGGATTCGTTACCACCGCCGTATTTTATTTCAGGATCAAGGTCAAAAAATGCTTCTGAGTACTCCGCCCACAGTTGTTGCAAAAAAGTTCGTACTTGAATCTCAATCAATTTGTTTTGGATGTGAGCAATGACGTGAACTGCTCTGTAACCAAAACTTGGCTGCTTACGACGATCAACAATCGTTACTTTCTCGAATAGACCGGAAAGCAATTCGGTTGTCCGATTTTGTAAGATGCGGTTGGGCGCAACGATACGACAACCAGCAATGTCTTGTATCTGCGACAATCGGATGCTTTCTCGTTTCAGTTTGGCTGTTATGGACATATGCGATTTCGCTTCTCTACCTGTTGGCTCTACGGGCAGATGTTTTCGGATAAGGCGAAGAACCTCGGCATAGGGTTCAGCAAACGAGTCGCAATACTCTGAGAGCAAGCTCAAGTCCTCATTGCTAACTTGATCGCGCTTCAGCCGTTCGCCGAGCTTATCAATCTGAGTTTTAGAAAACGTTTGTGCCACGCGCGAACTATCTTACGCCGCCGTGCTACGCCGCAACCCCAACTCTTCCTGAATCTCGCGCAACGCCGTAATCACGAACGCGCAATGTTCATCGAAGCTCACGCCTAATTCTTCGGCTCCGCCCCAAAGGTCGGCGCGGTTGACGGTGCGGGCGAAGGCTTTGTCTTTCATGCGTTTTTTGACCGAGACGACTTCAAGCGTATCGAAGCTCTTGTCAGGCCGCACCAAAGCGCAGGCCGTGAGAAAGCCGCAAAGTTCGTCGCAAGCGAACAGCGCGTGTTCGAGCAACGATTCGCGTTTGACGCCCGTGTAATCGGCGTGCGAGAGGATGGCGCGGATGATGGCTTCGTCGTAACCATTGGCGCGCAGCACTTCAGAACCCAATTGCGGATGGCGTTCGTCGGGATAGCGTTCGTAATCGAAATCATGCAACAAGCCCGTGATACCCCATTGCTCAAGGTCGGCGTCGTGCTTGCGGGCATAAGCACGCATGGCGTATTCGACGGCGCGCGCATGCTTGCGCAACGAATCGCTGAACGTCCATTCACAGAGCAGGTTCCAAGCGTTTTCACGAGTCGGCATAGCTTAAAGCTCCTTGAGGGAAAGTAGATAGAGCGCGACTTCTAACGCGGTTGGCGGCGTGTGGCAAGAGGCTAAACGCAAAAAACGGGAAGCCGCAGCGACTCGGCTCCCCGTTCGATGATCGTTCAAACCGCGCGGGCCAATCTTGCGAGTTTGAACGAAGTGTAGAAATGCAAAGCTAACCTTGTTGTTGCCCCTGTTGTTGAAGTTTATTGCGGCGGCCTTTGTGGTTGCGCAATTCATCAGGCGTTAAGAATCCGTCAGCGTTGGCGTCTAGACGATCAAACGCCCGCGTCCTTTGCGCCCATTCGTCACGGGCGATTTTGCCGTCGCTGTTGGCGTCGAACTGCTTGAACATGTCAGCGCCTTTGTCGCGGACGACCTCACGAATTTCGGACTGCGCGAGAAAGCCGTCTTTGTCAGCGTCGAGTTTGTCGAAGCCTTCCGGTTTGCCTTTCCATTCATCACGGGCGATTTTGCCATCGGCGTTGGCATCCATCTTTTTCATGAATTTGCCGCGCTGGCCTTTGCCACCCTTGCGACGGGCAGAAGCAGTCGGTTGCGGGTCTTGCCCACTCATAGCAGGCGGCGGCGCAGGCGTTTGCGCAAGTACGGATAGTGAAAACGCACAAAGTGCGAAAAGTGTTAGTGAACGAAACATCTTCAAAATCTCCTTCCCTTCTTGAGGGTTAATTGTTGAGCCAGGAAGCGAACGCAGCATTAGAACCATCACGCTGGCGTTTGGTTGAAAAATTTTTGCATGCAACTTTGATGACGGTTTCGCTTCAGCTATCGTAACCGGTGATCGCCTGCGCTATTTTTTCTCTGAGGAGTTTCAAAAATGAAAATACGATTGTTACCAATGTTTCTGCTTGCCGGACTGACGGCGACAGGTTGGATAAATGCTTTCGCACAAGACTGGCCGCAATGGCGCGGCCCGAACCGCGATGGTTCCGTCACAAATTTCATCGCCCCCAAAGTCTGGCCGGAACAACTCATAAGCAAGTGGAAGATTTCGGTTGGTGTCGGACACTCTTCGCCGGTCGTAGCGGGCAAGCGCGTCTTCCTGCATTCACGCGTCGGCGAAAACGAAGTCGCACAGGCTTTTGATCTCGACACGGGCAAGCAGCTTTGGCAAGACGCTTATCCGGTGGCTTACAAGATGAATGAAGCTGCCACCGACCACGGCAAGGGACCGAAGGCTACGCCAACAGTGGCTGATGGACGCGTGTTTACGTTGGGCATCACCGGTGTGTTGACGGCGTATGACGCGACGAGCGGCAAACGACTATGGCGCAAAGAGAGCAAGGCGCTGTTCGGTGCTGAATCGCCTTCGTTCGGCACGGCGGCTTCGCCTATCGTTGATCGCGGCCTCGTCATTGTTGCGCTCGGCACAGACGATAAAGGCGGCATCATCGCTTTCGACGCGGCGACTGGCGCAGAGCGATGGCGTTGGACGGGTGACGGGCCGGGTTACGCTACGCCCATCGTGGTCGAGTTGGTAGGCAAGCGGCAGATCGTCACGCAATCGGCGCACAAGATCATCGGCCTGTGGGCTGACAACGGCAGTCTGTTGTGGGAAATAACGTTCGAGACTGAATACGTGCAAAACATCGTGACGCCGCTGTTGCACAAAGACCTGCTGATTTTTTCGGGCATCAACAAAGGCGTATTCGCGGTGCGGCTGGGTTACAGCAATAACAAATGGACGACGACTGAAATCTGGCGCACCAAAGAAGCTTCGCTGTATATGAGTTCGCCGCTGTTGTCAGGCACGACCCTTTATGGCTTATCGCATCGCAACAAAGGGCAATTTTTCGCGCTCAACGCCGACACCGGCAAAACGGTTTGGATGAGCGATCCGCGCCAGGGCGAAAACGCGCTGCTCACGCAAGC
>JANNUY010000246.1:0-2624 GCA_031414155.1 Acidobacteriota bacterium | reverse complement strand
GAGGGCTGATGATTGGATTGATTATTGGAACTGCCATCACCTTTATGCTGGGCTTGCCTACGGCAGCCTTCGCCGTGATTTGCGGCAGTATCCTCAAACTTTAACAACACTATGACTGACCGCATTCGCCCTTATCTCTATTACGACGTAGCCGTTTCGATTTGCTCGACCTGTTATCGCAAGGTCGAAGGCAAGATAGTGTTTGAAGACGGCAACGTATTCCTGCTCAAACGCTGCCCGACGCATGGCGCTGAAAAAGTGTTGGTCGCCGACGACATTGAGTATTACCGCCGCGCGCGTGAGGTATTCATCAAGCCGCCTGAGATGCCGTTGCGTTACAACACGCCGGTCAAATGGGGCTGCCCTTACGATTGCGGGTTGTGCAGCGATCACGAACAGCATTCGTGTTTGACGCTCATCGAAATTTGCGATCATTGCAATTTGTCGTGTCCGATTTGTTATGCCGAGAGCGGGCCGCAGCGACAGCAATATCGTTCGCTTGAACAAATCGAAATGATGCTCGACGCCGTAGTCCGCAACGAAGGCGAGCCGGATGTCGTACAAATTTCGGGCGGCGAGCCTACGTTGCACCCTGACTTTTTCAAGGTGCTGGAACTCGCCAAAGCGCGACCGATTCGTCATCTGATGGTGAATACGAACGGCATTCGCATCGCGCAGGACGAAGCCTTTGCCGCGCGCTTGGCTGAATACATGCCGGACTTTGAGGTTTACCTGCAATTCGATTCGTTCAAAGCCGAAGCCTTGCAGGAACTGCGCGGAGCCGATTTGCGCCGCATCCGCGAACAGGCGCTCGAAAGGCTCAATCGGTTGGGCATCTCTACGACGTTGGTGGTGACGCTCAAGAAAGGGCTCAACGATGACGAAGTCGGCAAGATCATTGATTTCGCGTTGCAACAGCCCTGCGTACGCGGCGTGACGCTGCAACCAATTCAGGCGGCGGGTCGGCTGGAAGATTACGACCCCGCGCGCGACCGCCTGACCTTGACCGAAGTGCGGCGGCGCGTGCTCGAACAAACTTCGGTCTTCAAACCCGAAGACCTGATTCCCGTGCCCTGTCATCCCGATGCGCTGGCAATGGGTTATGCCTTAAAGATTGGCGGACAGGTCGTGCCGCTCACTGGATTGATTGATCCGCGCGTGTTGATCGAAGGCCGTCGCAACACGATTGTTTACGAAGAAGACGAAGACGTGAAAAACGCGATCTTCAAATTGTTCGCCACCAACCATTCGCCGGAATCAAGCGCGGCTACGTTAAAAGATTTGCTGTGCTGTTTGCCGATGGCGGAGGTTCCCGCCGGGCTTAGTTATCAGAATTTGTTTCGCGTCATCATCATGCAATTCATTGACGCCTATGATTTCGACGTACGCTCGGTCAAGAAAAGCTGCGTCCACATCGTGCATCCTGATGGGCGGCTGATTCCGTTCGACACGTACAATCTGTTTTATCGAGACGGCTTGGAGCAAACGCGACTGGCAGCGTTGCGCGAAGGAATTTCTCTGTGAACAACGGATCTCACTTTCACCAAAAATGGCAACCTGACTTTCGCCGCGACCTCTGGCAAGGCTTAGCGGTGACGTTGGCCTTGCATCTTTTGCAAGTACCATTCGCCATCTATTCAAAAGGCATATCGCTGCTGTTCATCGGCATCACGCAAGTCGTTTATCTCTTCCCGGCGTTCTTGATAGCGATGTTTAGGCAGCGTTACGGCATCGCTGTGGGTCTGCTCATTGGCGCAGCCCTAACACTCTTGCTGAGTTTCGCCGTATGCGCAGGCGGTATCGTTTTCCAGCCACATTGGTAATCGCTACCGTTTCGTTCGACACTATATGGCGATGCAAAACGAACCTGACATCCCACCGTCGCCGACCAATGCCAAAGACTATGACTGGCTGCTGGGCCTTGGGTTGTTGCTGTTGCTGCATCTGATTCAAATTCCGCTGGCAGGCATGACCGGTGGCATTTCGCTCATTGCCATCGGCTTGGTGCAACTCGTTTATGTGATTCCCTTCGTCCTTCACTTCAGAAAGAAAGGGCGACCGGGCATCGCCAAAGGTTTAATCATTGGCGCAGCGATTACGTTCTTGCTGAATGGAACGTGTACGGCAATGTTTTTTTTGAATCCGCCGAACTTTCATTAGTGCGTGAGAAAGCCCAATAGAAATGCAACGCCGACGGCGGCATAAAGTCCAGCAACGATGTCGTCCATCATCACGCCTACGCCGCCCGTCAGCGATTGCAGTTGGTTGATCGGATAGGGCTTAAAAATATCGAAGAGCCGAAACAGCGCGAACCCCGCAAGCAAGACCCACCAGAACTTATCGCCCAACGGCCAAAACGGAGCGACGAAAACATACGCAATCAATTGCCCGGCGACTTCGTCAATAACGATCTGACTGGCGTCTTTGCGTTGCATGATTTTTTCGGCGCGTTCGCTCGCCCACAAACCCAGCCAGGTGAACAACAAACAAGTCAGCACCATCCCGCACAGCATCATTCGCGGCGCGCTCGCGTGCGTGACGAAGATGGCATAAGCAATCGCAACGCCAACCAGCGAGCCAAACGTACCCGGCGCGTAAGGCATCAAACCTGCGCCAAAGCCGGT
>JANNUY010000245.1:0-1658 GCA_031414155.1 Acidobacteriota bacterium | reverse complement strand
AGTGGCAACTACAGTCGTCTTTCTAACGAGACAACTGTAGTCGCCACTACGAGGGGCTTTTATTTTTGCGGTTGCGCAAACATGGCAGCCGTAAGTTTAGGATTAAGCTTAAACTGGGTAATCACCCATTCTTCATAATCGTGCCCCGCTTCTGACTTGGTTACCGAATGAGGCAAAGAAACGCCTTTCACATTTTTATAATCAGTCAAGACCCAGCGATAGTCTGTCATCGGGGCCTTTGACAAAAACACTTCAAACAGATCGCGGCGTTTTTCGAATGCTTCGCGGCGCGCTGCCGGACTAGCCGATTTAGCGATGGGCGGTGCTTCTCCCATGCGGTTCGCCGTGGCTCGCATGGCGTAAGAAAGCTGTGGCCCCTGATAAGTCAGCGCCATTAACCGATGCGTTTTCTGGGCGAGGTAAAGGCGCGCGGCAAATCCGTCTTTGGCTTCGACATCAATCATATCGGCCTTCTCGACGCTGCTGTCCGGGTCTATCCATTCACCGACGTAGCGGTATTTCGCGGCTTCGGTGGCAGGCAGGGTTAGCATCAAACTCAGCAGAACGCGCAAAAAATCGGCGCGGCGGCGCATCTGGGCTTGCGGATAATTACTGTTTTCGCGCAGCGGATCGCCGCCCGCGCTGGCCGGATTGGGAATGCTGCGGGTTGAGGAAAGATTGTCTTCATCCATCACCGTCACGGTCGTGAACGGCTCGCTGCTTTCGCGCCGACGGAATTTATCGGGCAACAAAATGTCGTATTCGATGTCGCGCTGCGCCTGCGTACTGCCTACGGTGCGATGGGAAGTGATTAGCGCCGAAAGGCTGGTCAGGGCGGTGAGTTGAGTTTCGCTGCCGATGGCGGCACGCGCGTGTTTGAGCAGTTGCTCGGCTTTGGCTTGCGCCTCGTGCGCATCAGGGGTTTGCGCCATCCCCCAAGCCGCCCCTAAGACTGACCACGCGAAAACAACCAACGTAACGGCAATTAACTTACGCATAACTTTGTTCCTTTCGATCAAAAGACTCGAAGTGATGAGTGGGAAATGAACCTCGCTGACAGCAGGCCGCTGTCACTTAACCGACATAAAATGCACAGCCAAGCCCATTACCCAGTGTTTGAAAAATAAGTCGTAAGGGAAGAAAGCGGTAGACAACATTAACAAGCGTGAGCGTATTGCCAGGTTCCCGCTCAAGCGCGTCTGCCGTAGTTTTTTTATTGATTGATTTTGAAGATCCCAGCCCGCAAAAACGATGGGTTTATAGCACGCGGTCAAACTGAGTGTCAAAATTTCACTCGTAACGCAACGCTTCAATCGGATCAAGCTTCGCCGCTTTCATCGCAGGCCACAAGCCGAAACCTACACCGAGCGAAACCGAGACGACAAAGCCCGCGATGGGAGCCCACAGCGGCACATAACTCGGCATAAACAGTTTGATAATCGCGGCCAAGCCCCAACCCAATAGAATGCCCAGCAAGCCGCCCAGGCCGGTGAGCGTCGCCGCTTCGATCAAGAACTGTTGAATGATGTCGCTGCGTTTGGCACCGATCGCTTTGCGTACGCCAATCTCTCTGGTGCGTTCGGTGACGCTGACCAGCATGATGTTCATCACGCCGATGCCACCGATGAGCAAGCCGACTGAAGAAATCGCTACCATCA